>CAMQVJ010000065.1 GCA_947038175.1 uncultured Desulfovibrio sp. | reverse complement strand
TCACCAGAAAAATAGGTAAAAAACAATACCTTAAAGATAACGAGGTCTTACCACGCATTAAAGAACTAAAGTCACTTCACCCTTATTGGGGTTGTCGGCGAATATACCAAAGCCTAAAACGCGGAGGCTTACTTCTCAACCTAAAACGTGTGTATAGACTATGCAAAGACCTAGAAGTACAATCTATTATTAGAAAGAAACGGAAATGTTTTGGAAGAAAAGGAAGTGTTATAATTTAAAACATACTAAAAAGACAGTTTAAAACAGATATTCCAAAACACAAGTTAGTCACAGATATTAATTACTTAGCAACGAATAATGGTTTCTATTATTTGTCCGCAATTCAAGATCTTTACAATAATGAAATTATTTCTTACGCAATCTCAAAACGTAACAGTTTAGAGTTAGTTTTAAATACGTTGGCACACTTACCAGAGACCCACAATGCGATACGGCACTCAGACCAAGGATTTCAATATACCAATCCAATCTACCGAGATACGCTCGCACAGATGAAAATTGCAGGTAGTCATTCACGTAGAGGAAACTGCTTAGATAATGCTTGCATCGAATCTTTTTTCTCTCACCTAAAAACAGAACTCCAAATAAACAAAAGACCTATAAAAGAAGAAAATATCATTGAAGTTATAAGTGGTTACGTCAATTTTTATAATAATGATAGATTTCAGAAAAAACTAAGCCAGCTTTCTCCTGTTGAATTTAGGAGAAAACTGGCTGTATAAAAAAGCCTTTTTTATTACTGTCCACTTGACAGGGAGCAGTGCAAGACAGCCCCTTATTTATTAGATTTTTACAGATTATTTACTTATAATGCATTTTTAGACGAAGCAAATAACGTTGCACTTTCGACTTGAATGTAAGATATTTTATATTGATCTCATATTATTTTTGCGCATTTGCATTGCGCACACGTTCTGCCACATTATCAGATGAGGAAAGCACCGCAGTTGCTGTAAAAACAACGTCCGTTGAGCTATTGAGTGCTGTTTCAGTTGAATCTTGCAAAATACCAATAACAAAACCAATGGCAACCACTTGAAGTGCAATATCATTGCTAATGTTAAAAAGACTACAAGCAAGCGGAATAAGCATAAGAGAACCCCCCGCAACTCCTGATGCGCCACAAGCACAAATAGAAGCAATAACACTTAATCCAATAGCAGGCAAAATATCTATTTGTATTCCGATAGTATTTGCAGCAGCAAGAGTGAGCACCGTAATGGTAATCGCCGCACCCGCCATATTAATAGTAGCCCCTAAAGGAATAGATATTGCGTAAGTTTCCTCAGGCAAATCAAGGCGTCTGCAAAGATCCATATTTACAGGAATATTAGCAGCGGAAGAACGCGTAAAGAACGCGGTTAAACCACTATTTTTAATACAAAGCCATATAAGAGGATATGGGTTTTGGCGTAATTTAATAAAAACAATAAGTGGGTTCACGACAAAACCAACAAAAAACATGGATCCAATAAGCACAAGAAGCAAATGGCCATAGTTAACATAAAGCTCTTCAACGCCAAAAGCCCCTACTGAGGTATATACTAAACTAAACACACCAAAGGGCGCAGTACGAACGATGATTTTTACAATAGAGCTCACCGCTTGTGCAAAATCGGCTATAAAATCTTTTGAGCTCTGATTTGCATGCTGAAAAGCTAAACCAAAACCAACCGCCCAAAAAATCAAAGAAATATAATTCGCTTCAGCAAGGGCTTGAATAGGATTACTTACGATTTGGGTGACGAGATTCATAATAACACTCTTCACCGTTGCAGAAGACGTTACATTAGCAGCTTCTTGAAACAAAAGAGTAGAGGGAAAAGCAAAACTTGCAACAACGGCAACAAGTGCGGCAGCAAAAGTGCCAAGAAGGTATAAAAATATAAGTGAGTTTAATTTCGTTTCTTTACCTTGCTTATGCCCAGTAACAGCGGCGCAAACAAGAATAAATACGAGAATAGGTGCTATGGCTTTTAGTGCGCCAACAAATAAATCGCCTAAAATCTTAAATGTGCCTGCATGCAATGGCGCAATTACGCCTAGAAATATACCTAAAAGCATACCTACAAAAATTAAAAGAATAAGAGATGCACGCATATAGCCATTAATTATTTTACCGAAAAAACCAAGCTTTGCTGAACTCATAATTACCTCGCTCGTAAAAAATGGATAAAAAAAAGGATAAAAAAATACTTCAAAAGTGTAAACAATATCACACAAAAAGACAAGACTCATTAATATAAATAATATATGCTACTTACGCTTCACACCAATAACGTTAGGCAATGTATCTTGCCCTGCAAACACACGGAAAAAATTATTTTGACCAAGCCAATACTTGCTCGTATTATTCACCGTTAAAGACATACTTGCCTGTCCACCCCCCTCTGTATACAAAGCCCTGCGTAGGTTTAACGAAGTGTCATCCTTTATGGCTTTTATAAAATTATGTATAGTTATTGGTGTTTGTGAATGTAAAAAAGTATATTACCGTTACCATCTTCTGCTATAGCAGAGATGGAATGGCGTCTGCTACTTTTCCACTTTGTGCTTTTTAAACTTGTTTTTCGTGGTTTGGCAGTCGTGTTGTTAGCATTGCTTTTGATGGCGCCAGTCATATCAGGCATGTCCGCCGTACCAGGCATTTCAGGCTTCTCAGACATGTCCGCCTCGCCCGTAATGTCAGGCATGTCCTTCATATCGGGCGCGCTGTTATTCGCATGTAATTGACTCGCGTTTGCCTAAGCGTTTGGCGAAGTGTTTTGCGAAACGTCTTCTCCGCTTTTGAAATTCCCGCTTACTTCTAAGAGCCTAAAACTTTGCACCACCACATTATATTTCTAAGAATAGAAGCCACATCGAGGCTTTTATCAGATGAAAAACGTGTCAAAACAGGATCATTACTGTAAATAATAGCCGCATGAGGGCAACCCCCACCGCTTCGACTGCCTGTGCATTCAATTGACATTAAAACTTGCGCTACCATCGCTACGCTACCTGATTTTGAAAATAACCTATTACAAAGGCTTGCAAGTCTATATAGCTTCTGGGTGTGGCATACTTATGCGGCTGCTGGTGACAATTCCAGAAAAACTAAATGAAAAACAAAAAGTAAAACAAGATTCATATTTTGCAACGAAAGCAGCTATTATAAATATTTGCTATTTTATCATGAAATTAATGTACTATTGCGATTAGAGGAACAAAACAAGATAAAGCAAGTTGTCGTGAACATAATATTTGAAAAAATAAAAGAACTCGTATTATATCTATGGTCACTCTGTTCCAAGTAGCAAAAGGCTTGATACGCGTTTTTTCTCATGGAAGGATGAGTCGGTCAGGGTGTAATGATTTAGCCGAAAGAATGGCATTACAGAGGGTTTTTAGCGTAAAATAAACTTATACAACGACGAGCTTACGGATTTAAAAATTTTGAGAATTATAGATTGCGAGTTCGTGTGCTCTGTTGTTAGAAAATGATACGGCCAAATAGGTAAAGTCACCCCGAAAATACTTAATCACTAATCGTCAGAAAAATTTACCAAACCTTGATTGCCCCCTTCTTTGGTTAAGACCCATTTTAACTAGGTTAGGAATAGGTTAGGAAAATGAAATTCCAAAAAAAAAGACTTACGGTTTTCGTCATAAGTCATTGAAAAAATTGGTGGCGGAGGCAGTATTTTAATTCAGCCATAACCTACTAATATTATTCAGCTTATTTTTTAAAAATAAATTTTCCACCCAAATTTGACCCAAATCGTTTTTAAACGATGATAGCGTTATATATTGAACGCTTAGTATTAATTGAGGTTGTTCTTACAGGACAAGAAAAAAACTGATTAAAGAAAATATTATTACAATTTTTTGAAGAATCCACCTAAAACCACCTAGTAAAAAGATAAAATCTAAGCCGAAAAACTACTCTTTAGCACAATCCGTATTTAATATTTTCATAATTTGGATTGCATTTTCTTCTGTCATAGTCTCCCAATTTCTTGCTATAGCGAGGGCTGTATTTAAGAATATTTGTCCTCTATCAAGACGAAGTTCCACCCTGTTATTATCTTTATCGGCACAATTTTGAAGTTCAGTAGTTGGAGTGTTAAGTATTAGAACTACTTGTTCTATCTTTTTATGATTTAAAGGGCCTCTACGTCCACGCTCTACGTCTGAGATATAAACAACTGAGACCCCTAACCCACTTGCCAATACTTCAAGTGTCTCATTTCTTTCTATGTGTAATTGTCTTAGTTTGTTTCCGAAAGAGGATTCCATAGTATTCTCCTTTATTATGAGTATGTGGCAATTCCACTCTATATGTTGATTTAGCTGATAACGTAATCACATCAAGATTTATTCTTGTTTTCTTAAAAAAACAAAACGCCAATTTTATTATAAAAATGACGTTTTGTTATGGGATCAAATTATCCCTTATGTTTTTTTTATTTTAGTGAGATTCAAATTCAAATTTAAAGGCTTCCTTAATTACTTCTAATGGGGGTCAGTATAGACCGTTACACTCGACATCGGATTAAATCAAAAAACCTAAAATAGCTTTAGACTTTTTTAGGTAAATTAGGTACTATTACCTAAGAAATCAGCTTACTTTGCTGATTAAGTTTTAATAACACTGGACATACTATATATAAATATAAATATAGTTTTTAATGAATTCCTCATAATCATTTTTATTAGTCACATAACTCAAAATAGAGCTTTTTTAATACAATACATTCTTATTTTACAAATAATTAGATGATAATTAAAGCCTACGTAGTTCTTCGACAATTGTATGGAGTCAATAGACATGTGCCAACAAGCGACAAAATCAAAACCTATTCTTGAATTACGTGATGTGTCAATTCAAATAAGTGACAAAGTGATCACAAAAAACATTAATCTGTCATGTGCTAAAGGCACTCTAACGGCTCTTGTGGGTGAATCTGGTTCAGGAAAATCTGTTACAGGATTGTCTATACTAAAATTGTTGCCAAAAACAACGTCCTATTCAGGGTCTATTCTTTTTGAAAACAAGGAACTTTTAACCCTTCCAGAGTCTGAAATGAGAAAGTTACGTGGCAAGTCAATTGCCACAATATTTCAAGAACCACGCAATAGCATGGACCCATTACAAAACGTTGAGGAACGTATCGGTGAAACGCTTGCACTGCATAATCCCCTGCTTTCAAAAACACAAATGTTAGAAAAAATCATAACTCTTTTAACGGAAGTTGGGCTGACTGAGCCCAAGCAAATGCTCAAGCGTTACCCTCACCAGATGTCTGGTGGTCAATGCCAACGTATTGCCATTGCTGATGCTCTCGCTGGTGAGCCAAGCCTACTTATCGCTGACGAACCAACAACAGCTTTGGACGTAACCGTACAAAAACAAATTTTAGAGTTGCTTATTTCTCTTACAAAAGCAAGAGGAATGGGACTTCTTTTTATCACTCATGATTTGAATATTGTGCAACTCTATGCAGAAACAGTATATGTTATGCATCAAGGTAGTATTATAGAACATGCTGACACAAAAACAATTTTTTCAAACCCTCAAGAAGCTTATACAAAAGAATTGCTAAAAGAAAGAACAACTCCGTTGAACACCACCCCATTCAATGGTGATATTTTAATGGAAGCAAAAAATGTTAATGTTATATATGACTCGCCTCAATCTTTTTTACGCCAAGCCCCTATGCATGCAGTAAAAGACGTTTCGTTTGCATTACACGCAAAAGAATCTATCGGAATTATTGGAGAATCTGGTTCAGGAAAAAGTAGCTTAGCTTTGGCTTTACTTGGTTTACTGCCATTTGAAGGTGAGGTCTTTTTTGATTCTCACGCTCTCTCTTCTTATACAAACAAGCAAATACGACCATTACGAAAATATATGCAAATTGTTTTTCAAGATCCATTTAGCTCGCTGAACCCACGATTAACCATCGATAAAATTATTGCTGAAGGCCTTTTACTCTATGAAAAAATGAATGCTAAGGAGTTAGAAGATAGAGTATGCGGTGCATTAATAGATGTAGGATTATCTCCAAAGGCTCGCTTTCAATACCCTCATGAATTTTCTGGAGGCGAAAAACAACGGATTGCCATTGCACGATCACTTATTGTGCGTCCAAAATTACTTGTTTTAGATGAGCCAAGCTCTTCACTTGATAGAACAATTCAATTTCAAATTCTAGATTTATTAGCTACTATGCGGGATAAATATTCACTTTCCTATCTCTTCATCACACATGATTTACGTTTAGCAAAAAACTTTTGTCATTCTGTTTTAATTATGCAAAATGGAAATCTTGTTGAATCTGGAGAAATGAACTATCTGATGCAACATTCAAAATCGCCCTACACTCATGAATTATTTCAAGCAGGTGGAATTATTTAATAAAAACTACATTCTTTTTATTAACAAGAAAACACTCGTAATTTAATATTTTATTTACCGTGCTTTTTACAGCGATACTAATAGGTAAAACTATAACTTTATATATAGTTTTACCTTAGAAATTAGAAGCTTGTTTTATTCAATTGGGGGTCAAAAGCATCGCGTAAACCTTCACCAACAAAAAGGAGAAGGACAAGTATTAAGGCAAGTACTCCAAAGCCTGAAAGACCTATCCACGGGGCAAATAAATTATTTTTGCCTTGTGCTAAAATTTCTCCCAGTGCCGGAGCATCAGCAGGCAAACCAAAACCAAGAAAATCTAAAGAAGTTAGAGTCGTGATGGAGCCTGCAAGCATAAAAGGTAAAAATGACATGGTGGTTACTAAAGCATTGGGCAATATATGTCGGAAAATAATGACACCATCAGGCACCCCAAGAGCTTTTGCTGAAAGCACATAGGAATGCTTTCTCGCTTGCAAAAATTCATAACGAACCAAATTTGCCTGACCTATCCAGCTAAAAAGTAACATAATTCCTAAAAGAACTAGAAAAGATGGAATAATAAAACTACTAAGCATCATGATAAGGTAAGAAACGGGAAAACCTCCCCAAATTTCCATAATTCTTTGTCCTATCATATCAATCTTTCCACCATGATACCCCATAAAAGCTCCAATTATAACGCCAATAACAACAGTTGTAATTGAAAGTAAGCAACCAAAGAGAATCGAAAGTCGTAGACCATAGAGGATTTGTGCAAAAACGTCTCTACCTCCTGAGTCTGTTCCCAGCCAATTTTCACTGCTTGGCGGGGAAGGAAATGTGCGGTCGCCTTGCTTATTTACAGTTAGAAAAGAATAATGCACAGGTGGCCAAATCATCCAGCCTTTTGTTCTAATGCTCTTTATTACAAAGGGGTCTTTATAGTCGGTGTTACTTTCTAAAGTTCCACCGAATATTGTTTCAGGATATTGCTTAAAAACAGGGAAATAATAGGATCCATCATATTTTAGTATGAGCGGTTTATCATTGGCTAATATTTCAGCACAACTGCTGAAAAGAAAAAGAAATCCAAAAAGAAGCAAAGAAATCCACGCGGATCTGTTTTGTTTAAATATTTGAAAGCGAATTTGTAATAGCGTTTTCTTTTGATGTTGGTTCATTTCTTATCCCTTTTTCAGAAATATTATTTCACAAATTGCATGATATAAAGAAATTAATCTCTATCAAGCCTATTCTCAGCACGTGTTCTAATTTTATTTACTGAGAAGTAAAATCAATACGTGGATCTACAAAAACACTCATTAAATCACTCAATAATTTCATGATAAGTCCTAAAAGAGTGCTTATATACAATGTTGCAAACATAACCGGAAAATCTCGCTGTAATGCTGCTTCAAATCCTAATAATCCTAAGCCATCAAGAGAAAAAATAACTTCAATAAAAAGTGTACCAGTGAATAGAATACCAATGAATATTGCAGGAAAACTTGTCAGAAAAACAAGCATAGCATTCCGGAAAACATGACCATATAAAATTTTATTTTCCGATAATCCCTTCGCACGCAATGCAACAACATATTGCTTACGAATTTCTTCAAGAAAAGAATTACGTGTCCACATAATTAACCCTGAAAGACTACCAAGAAGCATGGCAAATATAGGTAAAATAATATGGTGTAAATAATCTAAAACACGTAGATAAAACGGTTCGGAATCCATGCCAGCAGAAGCAAGCCCGCGCAAAGGAAAGAATGTCCAAAACCGCCCACCAGCAAAAAAGATAATAAGCACAATGGCAATAATAAAAGTAGGCAATGCATTGCAAATAGCAACACAAAAACTGGAAGCTTTGTCAAATCTAGAACCTGCATTGACCGCCTTTTTAATTCCTAGCGGAATAGCTATCAAATAAGAAAGTAAGGTTGTCCAAAAGCCAAGAGTAATGGAGACTGGAAATTTTTCTGCCATAAGAGTGAGTACGGGGATATCTCGTGAAAAACTATTTCCAAAATCAAATACCGCATATTTTTTTAGTGTTTCCCAAAATCGCACATGAATTGGTTTGTCAAAACCGTAGTACGCTTGTATTTTTGCTATTACTTTTGGATCAACACTTTGTTTAACAAAATAATTTTTTGCATTTGATGGATTAACGCTGTCTCCCATGCTCTCACCATCAAGTCTTTGGCTAATACTTGTACTCTCCCCTGTAATTTTTGCCATGAGTTGTTCAACTGGCCCACCTGGGCACAATTGAATAATAAAAAAATTAATCGTAAATATGAGGAACAATGTTGGAATAATGTAAAGAACTCTATTTAAAATGTAACGTAGCATACTTGCCCCTTATTTGGCTTGACCCCACCAAGAATATATATCAAGAAAACCTAACGATTCTAGAGGTACAGGCAAAACCAAATGTGAACTATAAGCTACATAGTTTTGAGTAGAAATCCCAAATGGGATAACATAGTATTCCCACATAAGTAGCCTATCCAATGCCTGAGCGATAACCATTTTTTCTTTTTCTGTTTTTGCAGCTAATAATGATTCTACACAATAATCAAGGGCAGGGTTATTTGCTCCAACAAGATTATTGCCTCCTTGCAAGTTTATATTTTCAGAATGCCAATATAATCGCTGTTCCAAACCTGGTTTTCCAGAAAACCCCATACCTCTTACCACTGTATCAAAATCATATGTGTTCAGTTTATAAATATTTTGAGCAGAATCCACAGTGCGAATACGTGCTTCAATACCTAACTTACGCAAATTCTGAATAAAAGGGATTAATATCTTTCGCACGTTGCTATTTCTAACTAATATTTCAAACACAAATGGTTTATCGGTTTGTTCATCGAAAAGAACACCATCTCTCATTATAAACCCTTGATCTTTTAGAATAGCAGCCGATTTAATTATATTTGACCTGTTGTAGCCCAAGGTATCACTTACAGGCAATGCGAGCGGGGTTTTTAGAATCTCTGGCGAAAAATAGGCTTGCATGGGTGATAAAAACGCAATTTCTTCAGGCGTTGGTAGTGTAGGAGCTTGATAGGAAGACTGATTATAGTAACTTTGCATTCTTTTTTGCATTCCACCAAAAAAACTTTTATTCGTCCATTCAAAATCGTATACTAACGCAATCGCTCTGCGAACTTCTTTATTTTTAAAAAAAGAGTGGCGGATATTAAAAAAAATACCTTCTATTGGATACTTATCCATATTCTCGTAAGAACCCCTTATAATCTGCTTATCTGTGAAGGCTTGTCCGACATATTCATGTTGCCATTTAGCATACGAAAATTCCTCTCGCACATCATAGTGCCCAGCCCGAAATGCTTCTAAGGCAACCGCCCCATCTCTATAATATTCATAGGAAATTTTTTCAAAATTATATCGCCCTTTATTAAACGGTAAATCTTTTGCCCAATAATTATCCACGGCATTGTATTGAATACGCACACCTTGACTAACTGTTGCAAGTTCGTAAGGCCCACTACCTAAAATTTTCCCTAAATACGCTTTTGATATGTCTTGTGTTTTCCAAAAATTTTGAGAATGAATTGGCAGCATACTAATATATGCTAACGCATTTTCACTGAAATTTTCAGCAAGTTTAAAACGAACAACAGTGGAATTCTTGACTTCTGCACTCATAATATCTTGAAAAAATTGCTGAATGCCATTCTCTAAATTTTGCATCATGGACGTATAAGAAAAGACGACATCCCTTGACGTAATAGGGGTTTTATCATGAAACTGAGCTTTTGGGTGAATATAAAAGTCAATCCAAAGTTCTTGAGCATTAAGAACTGCATACTCTGCGATGAGAGGGTGCAAAGTAAAAGGCGGGATAGGAGAAACAGCCATAAGACTATCATGGGTCAATTGTCCTCCACTTGCAAGACTTCCATGCATTGCAAAGGGATTCATCGTATCAAAACTACCCAAAGAAAAAAGACGTAGCTCTCCGCTTTTGGGCGCATTTGGATTTACATGAGGAAAATACTCAAATTTTTGCTTTGGTGTTCCAAGGGGAAAATTGAAAATTTTTTCTTCTGTAGCAAAGGCATTACCCACACAAAAAGTAACGCACATAATAATGATTACGATAGTTTTATTGTCCACTGTTTTCCCAAAAGTACTAGATAGTTAACATTAATAAAGAAGCTTATAAAATAGACAATTAGAATTTGTATGATTTTTCCGTTTCAAACTTACTGACTTCAAAGAATCAAGTAAGTTTGAAACGGATTTCAGATTTAAAAAGAATAGCTCACTGTTGCGCTAAGACTTTGTCCCATTTCATAGCCACCATAATAATTTTCATACCTTGTATCAAATATATTATTGAGTGCAAGATCTAAACGGAAATCACTAAGGGCTTCAATTGCTGGAGCCCAAGTAAGACCAATAGCGTGTACGTTATAGGAATCATAATCCACCCTGTCACCCCACGCGTCTGTTGTTTCATAACTTCCCACAAAACGAGCAGACCAATAGGGCGTAACTCCCCATTTTTCAAAATTATAGGAAGTACGCAAAGAAAACATAGCGGGCATACCACCTGTAAGCTCATTGGTATCGTCATTATGTCCAATTGTTCTGCCATAAGCGAGGTTTATAGTAAAATTACTCACCGTGTAATCAGCTTGAGCTTCATAACCATAGCGGCTAACACTACTTTCGTTGCTCATTTGAAGTGCCATATTAGGAAACGAAGACAATTCTTTAGCACTAATAAGGTTCTTTATATCTTCGTTAAAATAAGTAAATTTAAATCCAAGAGAATCTTTGTCCGCTAGTAGAGATTGCAGGTTTAGATTAAATCCAAACTCCCATGTTGTAGCCTCTTCTGCTTTCAGATTAGGGTTAGGCAAAATATCATAGCTCATGGGTCCCATATCCATATGCATAGTATAATAAATTTCATCTAAAGATGGTGGGCGATATGATTCCGCAAATGTTCCAAAAATGGAAAGCCATTTAAAAGGACGAACCTGCAAGGTAATAGAAGGAGTCACCTTACTAGCATCTTGATCAGACGCAACATTGTCATTCGAGCTACGACTATACTGAGTAAAACGCAACGCAGGAATAATATCTACTGTGTCATAAAACGAGAAAATATTTTGAACAAACAGCCCAATATCGTCTGCACTACTGTCAGGTCGTGCGGGGTCTTTTACTCCGCTCGTTGTACCACTTTGGTTTGCCCAATAAGCATCAACACCATAAGTCAATTCGTTTTGTATTGCATCTCCAAAAGAAAAGATGGATGTGTTTTGTAATGAGCCACCTGTGGAAGAAAAATCATCATCGAGGTCAACCATGTAATTTTCATATGAAAAATTTCGCCAAGCATGTTGTAAAACAAAGCGAATGTCTACAAAATCACCATATTCCACTTCATACTTACCCAACAAACGGTTTTGGTCACTCGCATATTTACTTGATTTACCTTCGGAATGCCCATCATCATAATTGTAGCTAAGTGAGAGATAACTATCATCGGTAGGAATTGCAGATACTTTTGTCATAAAAGAATTGTAATCTCCTTGTGCTTCAGAGCGGTCTCTTCCTATATAGGGGGCATCATATTTGGGTTTTGTAGATAAGTAGCCACCTGTATTTCTTCTCGTGTAGAGTGCTATAATATCCCATATTCCCGAACGCCCATAAACAGATCCAGAATTATACCATTCTTGATTACCAGTACGAAAACCTGTTTTAATCCGTGCTCCAATATTTTCTCCAGGCTTCAGAAAGTCAGCAGCATCTTTAGTTTCAAGGGCAATCACACCACCGATACCGCCGCTACCATAAAGCACAGAAGCCGGGCCACGTTTAACTTCAACACTCTTTAACATATCTGGATCTATAAAGAAGCCTGTCGGAGCAAGCCCACTTTCTGATGTATAATCTTGCCTTGCTCCATCAATAAGATAAATAATTGAATCCGGGGAAGAACCACGTATCGAAGCTTTTTGCGACAAAGGATTGCTAGGATCAGTAAAGCTAACATTCGGCAAATTTAGCAAAACATCTTGAATAGTTGAAGGCTGTGCTATGGTCAATTCTTCAAGTCCATAGGTAACCACGGACGCAGGTGTTTCATAAACAGTTCCTAACGTTCTTGTTGTGGTGACTACAATTTTATTTGTAGTAAATAAAGGCATTGTTGCTTTCTCTTTCTCTTTTATTTCTTGAGCAGATGCAACATTTACTCCAAACAAAAGGAAGAAAGAAATGAGAGTTAAGGCATTTTTCATAATAAGGCTCCATACACTTAGAGTATTTTAAAAAACAAAGTATGCTGCATTGTTCTATTAGGAAAAAATAAAACAATAATACACTTTAAACAGTATTGAAACAGTACGACAGCTCCATTTTCCATTGATTAAATATCTCTGGGTATCGATAAATTTTTGCTAAACAATAGTGAGGTAAAGAAACTATTTGTTGCTTAGCAAGTGCTGGAACTTGCTCTATAAGTTTAGGATTTTTCGCTATTTGTGCTCGTATGGCATTTTGCCCTATGCGTGCTTCACCAGTAAGAATAATCACATCTGGTTTCGCTCTTTCAAGATTGTCAAGATTATATATTCTTTGCAGACCATCTAAGTGAATTTCTTCATCTGTCATCATTTCTTTAGTCACATTATTGGCTCCAAGAGCCTGCAATAAATGTTTGTCGCTTGCAGAATTTGGGACTTCTAAAAAAAGGTAACCTTCATAGGTTTCAGGATTCATAATGCCTAGCAAAACCACAACTGAGAGAGGAAATAATTCACTATTTTGAACTATTTTTTCTCTATCCTTTATATATTTTTTTAGAAATTTTTCTGCTCGGCCTTCAAGTTGAAATACCTTCCCTGCTGACTCAATAGCCGCATATTCTCCATCAAAAAAAGGAATGATACTGGTCTTGATACCTTCTTCTTCAAGTTCAGATTGGATACTTGCAGGGTTGAACTGATCAAGTCCATTATCTTCCAAAATAATTCCTTCACCTTGAAGTTTCTTATAGGAAGAATAAAGCAACTTCCTCTTAGCACCTAACGCACAAGCAACACATTCTAACTGCCGAGTGAAAGGATAATCTCTTTCAATCATAGGTATTTCTCCGCCAATATGAACCTTAGTGTAGTAAGCAAGTTTATGCGCCAACTCAATAATTCTGTCCCCTATAAAAATTCCATTAAAAAGTATTGGATTGTCTTGCATCATACATCCTTCTCGCAGTAGCGTATTTAAATAATAAGTGTCAAAAGCAGACTCTGTGATATAAGCCTTATTTTTCTTTGTCAATAGAAAATGAAATTAAATTTCATTTTCTATTTTCTAAAATGGATACTTCTAAACTGCAATTATTGCATAAATAAAATACAATTGATTAAAATAATTGTATTTTTTGTAAGCATACACCAATTGAAAACGAAATTTACTTTCAAATTATAAACTATAGATCGCACCCATATAACGTACAAACACTATCTAATTTTCACAAAGATGTTGCCCTGCCTGAGTAGCACTTGTTGCTTTCGCTGTGTATGGTTTTATTTGGGCTTGAAAAATATTATCTATATCCAACTCACAGAGGAAAATTTACAAAAGGATTTAGCAAGATTACCAAATAAAATGTCAAATCATTTTAAAATTGTTATCAGGGTGATAACCCACTGCTCCCAATTATTTGGGATGTTGTTTGAACTTACGGAAATCATTCGTCAGATATGCGATCAGAGATAGCTTATCTATATCCGCAGAAATTTTAAATTTATTGCAAAAGCCTCTATTGGGTTCGTCTTATCACAGGAATATTCAAAAGAAAGCACCGCTAATCAACTTGGCGACCGTTCGCAATATATTGGTATGTCCGACATTGCCATGATGCAGGAATGCCCACGTCTAGCCGTGCTACGTAAAATAGAACCCATGAGCGATGAAGCAGTTACTATGCAAAATTATGAGCGCATACTAAAACGGCAACTCACCTTACAACGTGGACATTGGCTCGAAGATGGTATTGCTAATTCCTTCTACGCCAACGGTTTTAAAGTTATTCCACAACTTGAACTAAGCATTATGCTTGGGAAGAAGCAAGACATTCCTGTAAAAGTACATTTTGATTTTGTGCTTGTCGGCACGACTCAAACTGGTGACGGAAATACGGGCGGAAACGGTGAAAGCTCTGTTCGTGTTTTAGAACTAAAATCTACAGCAAATATTTCTAACACACCAACGAAATTACACGAAATGCAAGTACAAGGGCAAGTGTCGCTACTTAGTAAGTGTGCCCATTTACCCATGTTTAACTTGCGTGATGCGCATGGGAATGAACTGCGCAAGAATATGACATTCGTGGAAATCTGCAAAAACTACTTAGGTGTAACTGTCAATGCTATCAAGGAAATTAAAGATTGGATACTTTGCGTTTCCATGAATGAGGCTAAGGCTTTCGGGGAATATTTTCCAAGCGATTGGTTCGCCGATTTGTGTGCGGATACTGCTCAAGAACAATGGAAAATCATGCAAAAATATAGGCAAAAACATTCAAAAAATAGCTCGTATAGTATTCCCCATGCCAAAGGTTTTTGCCTTTTGTGTAGCTTCTGCGAGTATGCAAATATACTGACCCCCATTAACAAATCTTAAAAGTTAAGAGAGTATATCCCTATGACG
>CAMQVJ010000064.1 GCA_947038175.1 uncultured Desulfovibrio sp. | reverse complement strand
AACGTTTTATAACTTGAAAGAAAAGCATAGGCAAGTAGATAAGAAATATGAGACAGGTCGGAAATTTTTATATGGCTAGCTCTTTATACCATTTTTAAGCGTTCGTGTATCACTCGCTAGCCAAGTTCTATCAGACTAATATACTGACCCCCATTAACAAATCTTAAAAGTTTAGAGACTCCCCATAAGGGGAGGGGAGTGCTCACAAACAAAGCTTGCAACAATTACCGATGAGAGGATTTTAAAAGCTATCAATAGGCAAATTCAAAGAGTTTGTTTGTGTTTGCGACAAAGGAATAATTCTAAAAATCAACTGAATGAGCTTGGGTATTTTGATGGTGCCTACTGGCTTATATTTGTTGATACACGTTTATTATATTCTTGGAAATAAGCCTCTATATAGTGGATAAATTCATCCTGTAAACGGGAACATTCACCATTTGTATTAATAAGATATCCTGTGGTTAGATTAGCTTGTAAATCGTCAATCGGTATATAAATAAGATCACCTTTTAGAACAAACGGATTAGTCTCATTGTGAGATTTTTGTCCTACGGTGAAGCAATTATCATTTTTAGTTATATAATAGAGCAAGCTTCGATTATTATCAAAGAAAATTTGCTTCAAGGTGCAATTCTTCATCATAAAAGACAAAATATTATTCTTGATGGGGAACGTTTTATTCGGTGTTTTTTGTTTTTCCATTACCAGTTTGTATTGCTTTAACTGATCAAAGTCGACGCTTTTACTTTGTGCGATAGGGTGATTACGATTAACCACGACAGATAAACCTTCTTCAATTAGAGGCACAAATTTCATACCTTGATCTAAAAATTCTTTTTGTGCCTTTTCCACTGTATCACTATACAGATATATAATTCCAACATTCGTAGAGTAATTTTTAACCATCTCGGATATGAGTTCATTTGGCATTTCTTCATACATCACCTTGTCTTCCTCTGCGTTATGCTCAACGGAGAAATTGTGATATAAGTCAAGAAACGTAAAGGAATACATGCTATTTATTGATAGTTGATTTTTAACAATATCTAGATTAGCACTAATATTTTTAACCTTAATTATTAATTCTCTCATACTCTCTGAGCACTCCACAAATGCTTCACCTGCTTGCGTAAGCAGCACTCCTTTACTTGTTCTTATGAGTAATGGTATTCCCATTTTATTTTCTAAATTTTTGATTTCTGAACTTAAATAAGGTTGAGAGAGGTCTAAATTATCCGCTGCTCCGCTAATTGAACCCACTTTTGCAATTTCCATCATATAATAAAAATATTCTAGTTTCATATATTATTTTCCTTCCTTGCTGTATGCTACACCTACTCATACATAGCACACATGGTACAATTATACAACAGTAATAATTCAAGATGGTTCGCCAATCATTAAACTTATTGGGTGTTTAGATGCATACGACTATTGCACATAGCTCAATTCTACAACTTTGAAAAAAAATATACAATCTCTATAATAAACAGAATTAAATTCCTATCATCAATTTGTTATATCAATGTATAAGTTTTCAACAATTGCATATCTTTCTAAACTTGGTAGTATGTGATAAGTTGCACAAAGTGTGTTTATACCATCCTCATAAACCTGTTAATTTAAGGAGAGGCTTATGATTTTTGATTTACCACCTCTATTGGGATTACTTCCATTACTACTTTACATAGTGATGCTTCTAAAAGGTGCAGACCTTGTTTTTGCTACCTTTGTAACAGTTGTTGTCGCTGCAATATTTACAGGACAAAGCTTACAAAGCTTCGGACTTGGTCTTGTAGAAGGCATGGGATCTTTTCTTGCCGTTATAGGATTTATTGTTATTTTAGGAGCAGGACTTGGCCGTGTGCTCACAAAAACTGGAGTAGCACAAACATTAGTACACTTTATCCTTGATATTGTTGGAATAAAAACAAAAACAAGAGCTATTCTAGCTATTACTGTTGCAGCTAGTTTATTAACCGCTATGCTTGGCACTTCAAACGGTGCAATTGCAATTCTAGCCCCTATTGTTATCCCTGTGGTAGCGAGACTTGGCTTTACCAGAAGTTCTATAGGTGTTCTTTTACATGGTTCTGCTTGTACAGGATTATTCCTAGGGCCATTCACTCCACCAACGGTTACGACTCTTGCACTTACTGGTCTTGATTATGGAACATACATGATATATGTTGGTATACCTATTTCAGGTCTTATCCTCATAACAACTTTTTTCATGACCAAATATACTCTAAAGAAAACAACAGACAATCCTGAAAACCATTATACAAGCGAAGATTATGATACAAACGCCTCCTTCACCACCACAACCGAAAGTAAACGTGGAACAATAGCTTTTGTTACTGCCATAGTAGCGCTTGTGGCATATGGTATATTTAAACAAGCAGGTGCATCCTTTGCAGTTGTTATTATTGTTGTTTCAGGTGCAATTGTAGGGCTTGCCTGTCATGTAAAACCAAAAGAATATGTGACTTGGACCATCGAAGGCGCTTCAACGTTGCTCATGGTATTTTTTGCATTCGTCTTATGTCAACCTATGGTGATATTTATTACAGAAACTGGTGCATTTACTGCATTAGCAGAAATGATGGTTCCTGTAGCTGAAACCGCTGGCCCTCTTGCATTTTCTATCATAGTCACACTCATAGGTGTCTTTGGTATTTCTGGTGCAGCCGTTGCCCAGCAACAGGTTATACATGGAATGTTTTTACCAACTGTTATTATGTTGGGCTTCCCTATGGAAGTTTGGGCACTCATTCTTCTTGTTGGTTCTCAAATAACTTCTTTTGTTATTCCTGGTGGCGACATCTATGCACCTATGAGCCTTGCTCGTTCCACTGATGTAAAAAGCATGTTACGCAATGGATATGTTATCGCAGCGGTATGTATAGGCTATGTTATCGTCTGCTCGCTCTTTATATAAGTAAAAAAACTTCATAATCACCGGAGGGAACTAATGAAAAGACTAAATGAACAACTCACCAAACTATGCGAAGACTTTGAAGCTAGCGCTACTGTTGTTGTGAAAGACTTACAAACAAATGAAATCATACAAATAAATAGCGATAAGCCTTTCTATGTTGCAAGTATCATAAAGATGTGGCTTTTATGGTTATTCTTTATAGAAGAACAAGAAGGAAAACGTAATTTAGAAGAAAAAGTTAAACTCAATTGCGACCTTTCCCTCATCAATATGGGAATCTGCGACCTTGTTCATAGTGATATTGAATGGACGTATAAAGATTTACTGTACATGATGGTTGTTCTTAGTGATAATCATTGTACAAATCACATAATAGATGTCCTTACTTTGGAAAAAGTTAACGCAGAAATAAAAAGATTAGGCGCAAAAGATACAGTTTTTAATAGAAAAATGAATGCAGGCACTGCAAACCTAGCAACAGGTGATGCTGTAGCAAGTATTTTTGAGCTGTTCTTCACATCTCCTCAACTTTCAGAAAAAAACAGAGCTCTTGCCCTTGATATGCTTTCAAAGCAAAGATATAACACAAAATTGCCTCTTAACTTTAAAAGTAAAATGCTATCAGATGGTAACGGAAACATCTTTTATCACAAAACTGGAGAAATTCCTCTAGCGGAAGTAGATGCTGGAGTATTATCCATGCCGAAACAAAATAAAAATGTGGTTATCGTTTGTATGACGCAAGATCTTAAAAATAATAGAGATGGAATTGTTTTAAATAACAAAGTCGGTGAATTAGTATATGATTACTTCAATTAAATACTAAAGCAACCAAGCTGAACTAAACCAAGCTAAATCAAGTAATTGTGTTTCGCTTGGTTTAGCTTAATCTCATTTAGTAAAAATCAATATTCACAAGCGTAAACCCTGCGAGGAAATATGTACGATATTATCATTAAAAACGGCAATATACACGATGGCACTCTTAATGAGGCGTATACTGCCGATTTAGCAATAAAAGATGGCAAAATAATTAAAATAGCACCCAATATCAAAGAATCTGCCAAAGAAACTTTGGATGCAAGTAAGCGCATAGTGTCACCTGGCTTTATTGATAGCCATAGTCACACAGATGTGTCTGTAATATTTCACCCTAGTAATTATCAAAAACTAGAACAAGGTATCACAAGCGAAGCCGTTGGCATGTGCGGAGAAACTCTTTTCCCTGTAAATGGAACAGATTACGAAAATACCAATAAGAACATGTCATTAGCCTTGCCTAAATCAGAAAAATTTGATCCTGAATATTTTACAAGCACAAGTAAATGGATTAGACACCTCGAAAAATTAAATATCGGCACCAACATGATGACCTTTATAGGACATGGTTCAATCAGAGCAAATGTCATGGGTTTTGCTGCACGTGTATCCACTGACAATGAACTTAATGCCATGAAAGAATTGCTCATAGAAGCCATGGAATCAGGAGCAAAAGGTTTATCTTCTGGTCTTGCGTATGCCCCAGGTGTCTTTTCGGATAAAGCCGAACTCACCGCCCTTTGCCATATCGTAGCAAAATATAAAGGCGTGCATTCCATACATATGAGAAATCAAGGTGCAGACCTTCTCAAGTCTGTACAAGAAGCGATTGATATATCAAAAGAAACTGGTTGTACTACCGTCATATCTCACCTTAAAAGTATTGGTAAACCTAACTGGGGCAAAGTAAAAGATGTTGTAGATCTCATCATTCAGGCAAGAAAAGAAGGAGTTAATATTTATAGTGATGCGTATCCGTATTTAGCAGGATCTACGACTATCAAAATAACTCTACCTCCAAGCCTCTTAGACGGCAGTGAAGACGCAATATGCCAAAGACTATCTAGCCCAGAAGGGCGAGAATATGTCAAAAATCAAATCAACAACCCCACAGAACACTGGGAAAATGCCATAGGTAGTAATGGATTTAACAGCATCGTGGTTATTGACGCCCCCGCCACCCCTGCCGCAGAAGGCAAAGGTATCGAGGATTATGCAAAGGAAATTGGCATAGACCCATTCACCGCCTATTTCGACTTAATAGTAGCCAATAACGCAAAAGTAAGAACGCTCAACTTTGTTATGTCTGAAGAAGATCTTATGTCTGCCTTATCCTGTGATTATTGCATGATAGGATCAGATGGCTACACCACCCCAAAATGTGAAAACTTAGTTCACCCAAGATCAGTAGGAACTTTTCCTAAATTCTTAGGGGAATATGTGCGAGACAAAAAAATAATGTCTTGGGTAAAAGCCATCAATAAATGCACAGGTTTACCAGCTAGTGCCTACGGTCTAGATAGTAAAGGATTGCTCAAAGAAGGCTATGATGCTGATATTGTAATCTTTAATCCAGAAACAATAAATGCAACCAGTGACTTTATGAAGTGCTACGATAGCAATACCGGTATTGATTATGTTATTTGTGGCGGTGTTATATCTGTAAAAGATAATGCCTACACTGGGCATACTGGTGGTAAACTCATTTTAGGTTAATGAAAATTATACTGTTCTCATGCTCATAAACAGTCATAAAAACATTTAGCCAGCCTCAATCTGAATTCTCATTAGTAAATATAATACAGCGTAAAGCATATTATATTTACTAATGAGAATTTGTTTTTTCATTTATTCTTTCCCTATTCCATTTGTTTTCTTTCTCTTACAGGGCTTTGGAACTGAAATAACTCCTTCCAAAATATTTATTACATTCTGGAAAAAATCACTATCTCCAAGGTCAAAAATATAATGAGCTGTTACCACGTATTAAAGAACTAAAGTCACTTCACTCCTATTGAGGGTGTTGCGTATTTGAGCAACGCTTAGATTTTGAGATAGGCTCTATATTAATAAGAAGTAACGTATTTTAGATTAAAGTAACAAGCTAAATAGCAAAAAAAAGACATCAAACGAGATCCTTAAAACTTCACATAAAACGCAAATTTATGTCGAAGAAGGATATAAGGGATTATTAATAGTTCTTATATATTGTATACTTGAGAAAGTAAGCGTTTGTGTTGCCCTTTAAACGAGTATGCCTTTACCCTCAAGGTTTCATCATATTAGAATGAAATATTCTCTTTTTTAGAAAGGCTTTTTTACCATTTATTCAATAAAAACAACATCATAATATTTTCTTTTAAGTGTGATTTTTGCCACTTTTGCCACAACAGCACTCATTTTTGAGCAGTTCCGACCAATAGTTTAACACATAATGCTTTCATATCCTAGTATATAATTGCTACAATTCAGCCTTCAATTTCGCATATATAAAAAACGATAAAGAAAAACATCTGGATTTGTATTATATTCAAATACTTACAGAAATATCCCCAATAAAGACGATATGGATTTAAAAGTTTTTTGTAAAATTTTATTGACAAGGAACTTTGTAGAGGATAGCGTTTCTGTATTAATTAATAATTTAAATTACTAGTGAATATAATTTAGATAATTAAATTATTACCCAGTTCAAATCATGGAATAAATCACCATCCGTAAAAACGTATGTGCTTGTTTTTCATGGAATGTATTTGTGGCAAAGGTAGCCTTTTATAGAAATTGTTTAATGTATTGAACGTATTGAATGGATTTGGCTCTTATAGAGTCGATGAGAGTAGACGCATAAAAGGTTTGGCATCAACGTTTTATTGCTATTTCTTTTTCCGTATATGGCAGTAAACAAAATAAAGAAGGAGTTCCTATGCAAAGCAGAAATGCCATAGGCAATTTAGTAAGTCGTTATAGAGCTGTTTTGAAGAAATGTAACATCATGAACGTTTTTGGAAGCCTTGCAGTAGCGGGTATGCTTGCTACTGGCGCTGTTGCTGGTTCTGTTCTTATTGAAAGCGCAGTGGGTTCTGTGAGCGTAGCGCAAGCTGCTCCTGTTACTGATGGGGTGCTAGCGGATGGTGATAATGAGATTGCTGCTGCTACTGGTGCTCTAACTGCAGAAGATGTTGCAGCAAACGTCACTGATGGAAAAGCAACAGGTTTAACTGACTTAACCATCACAGCAAAAGCAGCTGTTACTTCAGTGACTTTTAAGGACAACGTTGCACTTACTGGCGCTGTAAACCTTACAGGTGCTGATGGCACTAATGCTGCTAGCCTTATCACCACAGCTGACAAAACCCTCACTGTTGGTGGTTTAACCACTGTTGGTGCTTTTTCTACTCTTACCAACAATGGCACATACAACGCTAAGGACATAACGGTCTCTGGCGCGACTTCTGCACTTATTAATGCTACCACTGGTATAATCAACGCAGGTAATATAATTATCGGTACTGGTGGTATTCTTACTAATAGTGCTCCTGCAACTGCTGAAGGTACTGCCAACTTCACCGCAAATAACCTGACCATTGCGTCTGATGCTGCAGCGGGCTCAAAACTAGGTGTACTTGACGTAAGCAACACCCTTACTTTGAATCAAGCGTATACTGCTGGCGCCGATGACAAAATCAATCTAAATACCCTTGCAGGCACAGGTGATTTAACCATTACTGCAGGTACTGTTGATTTCAATAATGGAACAGTTGGTACGGATATCACTCTTTCAAGTGCAGATACTGTTGATAAACAAGATATTATTTTCACATCGGGCAATCTTTCTGCTGGCACAGTGTCCTTTGATTCAAAATTTAATAATACGTATGATGGCGCTGGACTCTTAAATGTGAATGCGCTTGGACTTACTAAAGCCTTTACTATCGGTGGTGCTGCTTTAACGACTGTAGAAGTCAATGCAGTTGCAGGAAAAGATTTTCTCAGCGGTCAAAAACTTACCGTGGCAGGTGATTCAGCAGTTGCAACATTAACACTTTCCGCTGATGGCGCAACAACAGGATTTACAAACGGAACTATCGTTCTTGCTGGCACTGATGCGACAAAATCTATTTTAGACGTGACAGCCGGCGCGGCGGCAGGTGATGCTGCAACGTACACAGTTGCTAATCTCGACGTCACTAAGGGTACTGTGAATGTAACTGGAACTGTTAGCGGAGCAGCAAGCCTCACTGTAACGAATCTTAAAGATTCTGCGGATGCTATTTATAATATTGGTGGTAGTAATAATATAGGAACACTTAATATCGGGAACGCAGACTTTGTTCCTACAGGTAAATTCCAAATTACAGAGCTTGGCGTACTCGAAGTTAATAATGCTACTTTAGCTGGTACCCAATTTGCTGCTACTGGTGTTGCTGGTACTATTGGAATGAGTGGTGGTGAATTAAAAGCAAAAAATTTGACTCTTACTGCTGATGATAGTAATGCAGTTACCGTTGGTGATATGGCAGGCACTATTACTGCTGCTAGCCTTACCGTTGGTAATGCAAAAACAGAAGGCGCAGCTTCATTAACAGTTAGTAATGGAACGATTAAGGTTACTGAAAGCCTTAATGTTGCTGATACTGCGATAGCTGATAAGGTGCGCCAACTTACCCTTGCGGCTGCACTAGAGCTTAATTCAACCTCTACTGGTAAAATTAACGTTGATAACCTCATAATTGGCAGCGGTGGCAAATTAGATGTTAACGGTGGTTCATGGATAGCAAAAGCTATTGAAAATAATGGAACTTCTGCAATCGCAGAAGGCGCAACATTGTCGGTGGCTAGTCTAAACGCTAAGGCTGAAGCATTAACGGTTGGTGGTACTCTTGATATTACAGGTACAAAACTTGGCGCTTTGCAAAATGCAAGTAGTGGTTTGGCTATTACTGGTGGTACTTTAAAAGTAGCTGACGCCGTACTTGGTGCATTTTCTGGTAGCGCCTTTACCTTATCTGTGGCAGATGGCTCTAGCGTAGCCCAAATGGAGATTAGTGCTAATGGTACACTCCATATTAAAAACAGTAAAGAATACACTATTGCTGAATTAAAATCGATTCTTACAGCAACTGACACGTCGGGTGGAGGCGCTTTCGTTTCTGCTGATAAAATGAGCACGGACGGCATCCTTGTTAGTGGTTCTACTCATGTTGATGGTGGTAAGTTAGAGGGTACAAATATCAACTTTGTTACAACTAACGGTGGAGCAAACTCAACTGTTCAATTTAGTGGTGATTCTGCCTCTGGTGCTAACTTTACAGCCAATGCGATTCATACTGCTAGCGGTGATGCTACTGGCTTCACATTTAGTTCTGGTAATGTTGCCCTTGTTGGTAATGGTGGTGCATTGCTGACTGGTGGTAAAGGTGATATAGCACTTACTATCGGTGTAGATGGTAAACTCACCTTGCAAGGTGGTTCTGGTACTCTTGGTGCTGTGAGCACAACCGGTACTGGTACTTTTGGTGTACAAGGTGGTAATTACGAGATTGGCAATTTGACCTTAGCTAGTGGTTCAACTGTCGCTGGTGGTGGTACACTTACAACTGCTGCTATTACTGGTACTGCTTCTGCTACATCTACTATCAATGTTGGTAACGAAGCAAGCAAGGGTACACTTATTGCAACTTCTGTAACAAAGGCTACTATCTTCGCTGACCCAGAATGGACAGACGGAACCAACACCATTGACGGCGCTTCTAGCGTTTTGATTGGTAAAGTAGGCGCTGATACTAAACTCATTGCAGGACAAAACTCCTTCATCGCTGTTGGTACAGACGGTGCGAAAGGCCCTATCGTAACTGCTGACTGGATGAAAGATGCCATTGCAGACGCTGGCATCATTTGGGGTAACGCATTAGATAGCGTAGGCGCTGCTTTTGGTATCTATGGTACAAACTTAGCGTTGGCAGATAATACATCAGGTATTGCAGTTGGTAGTGAATATAACACTACTGCTGGTAGTACTGTAACTGCTAATCAAGCAAACTTCGCAGCTGATTCCTTACTTGTTATTGACGGTGGAATAGCTACATCAACAGGCAAAGGCGCACTTACAGGTACTACTGGCTTCGCAATCAATGCAGTCGACGGCGCAAAACTTCTTATTACTGATGTACAATTAGATAAGACGACGGGTACAGCAGATATAGTTGTTGCTAGTGGTGCTATCTCAGGCATAGTTGAAGGCGCATGGGGTAATGGAGCAGAAGACGCAATTGATAAAGATACCCTATTATTTGATAGCATTTTCTACGCAGCGACATCAGCTGGCGCAGATGCTGATAAAGATACCGATTATGTTGTCGGCGTAAAGCAAGTCAAAGCGGTAGACGCTTTGGGGCCAAACCTTGACAACTCTCTTGGTGCTCTTATCGATAAGGGCATACTTGGCAACGTTGATTCAAAGGGTATGGATTTTGTAAAAGCAGCTTCCAAAAAAGCTGACGGCGCAGTCGCTATTGAAGGCGGAGCTAAGATGGCAGTTGCAGGCGGAGCAATGGCTTCCGTTGGTAACATCGCTAACGTAGCAACTGTTAATGTTGGCAACCGTACAAGCCTTATCGCTAGTTCAAGCATGGCAGCTACAGACAGCACGTATGTTGCTGCTTCTGGCGCAGTTATGAGTGATGGCGACAGCATGTATATCGCTGAAGCTTCCACAGGTTCCATGGAAAATGGCATTGGCCTTTGGGTTATGCCTATGTACCAAAACACAAACTCAGACGGCTTTGAGTCTGGTGCTTATGAATACGGTTACGACAGCGATTTATTCGGTGCGAGCATCGGTGCAGATTACACCTTTGGTAATAGCCTCCGTGTAGGTGCTGCGTTCCACCTCGGTTCTGGTGATAGTGATTCAACAGGCGATTTTGCAAGCACAGAAAACGACTTTGATTACTACGGCTTTAGCCTCTATTCTGGTTATATGATTGGCAATCTTGGCCTTTCTGCTGACCTTGGATACACACAAAGCAGTAACGACGTTACACAAAGCTCAAATGTTGGACAGCTCAAGTCAGAATTCGATGCAGACGTAATTACAGCTGGTCTTCGTGCGGAATACAAAGTGTCAAGCTCTATGCTTGATATCATTCCTCACCTCGGCTTACGCCTCAATTACACCGACGTTGAAAGCTACAGCACAAAGTATGCAGGCGGAACAGCTTTCCATACTGACAGCTCTGACTCAACAACCTTCGCTATCCCTGTGGGCGTGACTTTGCAAAAAGACATCGAAACCGCAAGCGGTATCTTGCTTACTCCAAGTGTTGACCTTGGCGTGCAATTCACCATGGGCGATCTTGACGTTGACCAAGATGTACGCATCAGCGGTGTAAACGGTTCTGCTAGCATGGAAAGTGAAATCTTCGACGCAGTTACCTTCCAAGGTGGACTCGGTCTTGGTGTGAAGAAAGATAACCTAGGCTTCGACCTTGACTACAAGATAAATGCTTCTAGCAATGTTGTGAGCCAAGGCGTAATGGGAACTTTCCGTTACGAATTCTAAGATTATTAGTTTAGTTTAGATTGGATTAGATAGACTAGGCTAGTTTTGGCTAGCTTAGTCTAGTGTTTCAATAAAAAGAGCATATAAGGTATATACTTTATATGCTCTTTTTTGTGTACGAAGGGTGTTTATTGTGTCACTGCGTGACGGGATATCACGCAGTGCCCCCCCACAAAGGTAATAACAAAACAATTATTCTTGTTAGTAAGCAAAATCATAGGGTTCTAATATTTTGATTGTAAGACTAGCATACTTTGACATTTTTGATTGCCCATGTTAAGTAATGGCAAGAATAATGGCAAGAATAATGCCAAGAATAGATAACACACTCAATGCAATCTCAAATATGGAAGAAAAATGCTAAAAATCAAATCCTTCTTTTTACTTTTTTTATATGTTTATTCCCTATCTTTCCTTTATGCTTTTTTTGTTTCCTATGGGTTAGGTGATGGAAATGTATTTCTTCCTGTTGGGATAAAGACTGATATTCCTTTTTTCATACAAGCAAGCGTGTGGGCACTTATTCCATCTTTTGCTATTGCCACTTTATTTGTTCTTATAAGGCCATATGGCTTTATTCTTGAGCTCTGTTTCTACCTTTATGCTACTTTTTTCAGTATACTTACTATTTCTAATGCAGTGCTTTTTCAAAGCCCTTTAGACGCCCCAGCTCTCTATATTATGATGTATTCTGGCACAGGCGAAATACAAGTTTTTCTTAAGACATTTTCCTCTTTTAAGCTTTTGTTGATTCTTTTAGTAACCTGTGTTGTTCCATTATTGCTGTGGAAATTCACACGCAAAAACAAATACGTATGGACACTAAAGCAAAAAGGAATATTGCTTATTATAGCTATAGGTCTTTTGCTTGTTCCTATGCACCGCCCAGGTCTTATTGTAGACGGTTTAAACTGGAGTAGCAGTGTTCAGATTTCAAGTATAGATAGAAATTTCCGTAGAGCCTTTTATGTGGAATATTCAACGTATATTCCAAAAGCTATGCAGCTTGGAGAACTTGAAACGTACACCCCTACTGATGTGCATTCTCGCTTTGATGGCGCACAAACCATTGTTCTTATAATTGCTGAATCAAGCAATAGAAACCAATTCTCTCTTTACGGTTACCCACGAAAGACAACACCTTATTTGGACGCACTAGATTTGACGATTTATCAAGATGTTATATCCCCGTCTCCTGTGACATCTAGATCAATCCCTCACATGCTTACTTTTAGTAATTTAGAATCAAATGAACAGCTAACAACCATATATGATCTTTTTAGAGTTGCTGGCTTCACTAGTTATTATTTTGATGGATATGGGGGAGTTAACTATAATGATATTATACATCTTATAGGAGCTCGGTCTGATAATAGGGTGCGCAGAGAAACATATGATAATGACCTTTTTGAGGCGGCATTGGACGTCATAAAAAATGACCCTACTAAAAAGAAGCTTATCCTCATTCATACAGTTACCGCACATTTTCCTTATACCACCTATCCAAAGACTATGGACGAATTTAGTACGGCTCCTCCTGAACTTTACCCTGGAGCAGAACCGCACAAAAGAAATCAATACGACACAGCAATTTCCTATCTTGATGTTCTAATTGGGTCTTTTATTAAAGACATTGCGAATGAAAAAAATACTGCCGTTGTCGTAACGGCTGACCACGGGCAAGAGGTTGCTAATTATTCCACAACGTATGGACATTCAAATTCTACCCAATTCTTAAGTTGTTATGAAGTACCGTTTTTGCTTTATGTTTCTGATGACTACAAGAAGGCGTTAAATAATTTAGTTTTTGATACAGCTCGCCCTTATCAAAACGATAATCTTATCCATTCGATTATTGACCTTGCCCTTATTGATTCACCACTTTTTAAACCCAATTATAGCATTTTTAATAAAGCCTATCAAAAACCTATTCAAATGGTTCAAAATAAACCGTATATAGAATTAAAGAAGCTGGCAGAAGAAAGACGTAAAAAAGCTATGGATAAATAAAAAAGTACGTACTTCTAAAAAATCGACAGAATCGACAGAATCGAAGGGAATACGCATAACGGAGTCCTCTTGTATTTATAAATATCAATGGGTCAATCATATTAGTGAATAAATATTAGCATAATAAATAAAGAAGCCAAGAGTTTTCCCTTTAAAATACGATTTATCGCTTGCCAGAACGCAAAGAAAGGTACATGTTACTAGACATCATATGTTTTCAAGGTTAGTTTGCTACTGCCATGAACAAGCATTTCTTATTTTCATGTTGCATTCAGGCTTTTAACCGTAAGCATGTGCCCAAGCTTTAGTCTGTTATTTTATAGGAGCTACATTAATATGCCAGTAAATCAGCAAGACGACGATTATCAAGTCGATGAAACGTACCAATCCATGAATATGTTTAAGTTAGAGCAAAACAACACAAGTATTATTTTTTATGTATGGAATACTTCTTCAGGCGTATTACAGCTCAGTCCTATGTTTGAGAAAGTTTTCGGTATGAATCCAAAGAGTTTTGCGGATTTTAAGACTTGTGTCTTTGAAGATGACACTGAAAACTTAGAAAGAGCTGTCAGCGGCACTACTGGCCCTGATAACGTCACGGTTTTTATGCGTTTAAAAACAAAAAATATAGGCTATGTACGCTTTGTTGCCTGTTTTAATAGCGTAGGCGAAGATATCATTGCAGGCACGCTCATTCCTTCCAATATCAATCATAAGCGCCAAGGAGATGTTATTGACATCTTGCATGAGCGCAGGAAATTTGCTCTTGAAGCCGCAGAGGCGGGGCTTTGGGATTGGGACGCCACAACCAACGACGTTTTCTACGATTCAAAATATCTTGCGATGCTTGGGTATCCTTCTTGTGAATTTGCACAAGAGGTCGAGTCATGGGCCGAAAGGGTGCATCCTGAGGATTATGATAAAACCGTAGCTCGTCAATATCAGCACATAGCAAGTCCAGAACATGGCGATTTTTTTACCTGCAAATATCGTTTTCGAGCAGCATCAGGTAATTACTTATGGATACGAGGTCAAGGTAAAGTTCTGTCTCGTGACGAGGACGGTCGGGCTTTGCGCCTTGTCGGCCTGCATGTTGACATAACGGAAGAGGAAGAAGCAAAGGCACAGCTTGAATTTATGGCGAATCATGACGTGCTAACAGGCCTACATAATAGAGCATATTTTGAAAGACTGTTTGCTAGTAATGCGAAAGAGCTTTTACCCGCTGCATACATTGTTGCTGATGCGGACGGATTAAAAATGATTAATGATTGTGTCAATCACGCTGCTGGCGATTTGATGTTGCAACGATTGGCACATACGCTGCGATGTTCTGTGCGTAGTTCTGATATGTTAGCTCGTATTGGTGGCGATGAATTTGCGATTCTCTTGCCAAACACAGAAAAGAAAAACGCCATAAAGATAATAGAAAAAATCGCACAAAGTTTGGACGATAATAATAAGGCTGAAAAAAGCATTGCTGTGTGCGCCTCCCTTGGCTTGGCCTGTGCCGAGACAGAGGAAGACCTGTGCACTTTGTATGTACGTGCCGATGAAGCCATGATGGAACAAAAAAAGAAGCAAAGGCCAGAAAGCTTTAAGAAAATAACTGTGTGGATTGAATCGTTTACAGGGCGGTCTATTCAAAACTATCATGACAATCGAACGGGTGCAGCAACTTGCAATAAGCGTTCTAACGACAAACCTTCTGTCGACGCAAGTTCTACGGGCTAGACGTATCTTTTCTGTGCTTGAAAAATAACATATAAATGATATTATTTCGACACGTTAACGCAATATAAAAAGTATAAAAAGTATAAAAAATATAAAAAATATAAGAATTGAAGATTTTAAAAGTATAAAACAAGAAAGCTTACGTTAACCACGTAAGCTTTCTTGTTTTATGCTCTTAAATTACGCAGGTTTTTGGGCGTTAATGCGTCACGCAGTGACGCATTAACGCCCAAAACCGCTCGGCGCAGACCATCACACCCTTTGCACTCAAAACGCATTAACTATTAAAACCGCTTGG
>CAMQVJ010000063.1 GCA_947038175.1 uncultured Desulfovibrio sp. | reverse complement strand
TTGAATCTTTGAATCTTTGAATCTTTGAATCTTTGAATCTTTGAATCTTTGAATCCAAAAAATATTAAATCTGAAACTTAAATTTTTACAATAGGAAAATTTAATATCTAAACGCATGCTACTACTCATCATTTTTATGGGGATTCTTGCCCTTTCAATCTATTCCCTGCGAGCAAAAGCCATAGGGATTTTTGTCAATTTTATTGGCTTTGCTATGCTCACGAGTTCCCTTGTGCTTGGGCTTTGGCTAATGCTTTTCGGCATAATTTTATTTATTGGAATGCGTAGTAGCAAGGGACGTTTGCCCACTGCCCCACCTTCTTGCAATCTCCCCTAATCTCCCTATTTGTTTTGTCTCTGTGCTAAACTCCTGACCCTGTCTGACCCTGTCCCTGTGCTTGTCTTGACCCTGTGCCTGCCCTTGTCTTGTGCTTGTCCCTTGTCTTGTGCCTGTGCTTGTCCTTGCCTTGCCCTTGTCCCTGTGCTAAACTCGACAAATATATTTTTCTTCTTCTATAGTTCCACATATATCAGCATAAAATAATATATCATAATCTATTATTGAGTCAGCACACACAAACATAGCAGAAAGAAAACGCACGATACCCAAAAAAATTTTGCCGATTAGAAAAATAAACCTTCAAACCAAAAGGATTATGACTATGCCAATTCTAACAACAGAAGAATACGATGCGGTCTTAACTATTCTAAAAGAGGTAAAAGGGGAAAAAGAGAGTCATCATTTAGGTAAACCCTTTCTTACAACGTATCAAATTGCCATTGTTCTGAAAAAAGATAACCATAAAATCTTTGATAATATTGTAGAAAAAATCGCAAAAAAGAAGGACAAATCAGGGGTTGGAGGTAAGGGCCACAATTGCTACCAATCTCCCGCACAATATTTAGGAAAGGCTCTGTCAACCTACATCAAAAAGTACAAAGGCGCAGAAAAAATAAAAATAGAAGGGGGCTTTTTTTCGGGGCAAAATGCCTGCAAGTTATCTTTTAAAGATAAGACAACTGCCATCAAAGCTTCTTTAAGTTCTAGCCAACCCATCTCAGTTTATAGATTTGTAGGAACAGATTAATTATTTTTATCTCTTATGGCTGCGTCATTCTCGTTGGCATAAGAGAGACATAAAAACTACGCATCAACGCTTCGGACAGAATTAGATCGTGAGCACTAGAAAGGATTATACATGACAACTGAATTAACAAATAAAAACAAACTTTTTCAGTACTATCTAAATGTCATAGAAAATTCTGACAAAGAAAAAAATACGTATCTAAACAATCAATTAAAAAAAATAAAAGATATTCCTAAAACCTCTGTCCTTGCACTTTTTTTGAATAAAAAAACTAAGCCTGAAAATATCCCACCAAGCGATGCACTCATATTCCCTTTTGGTTGCAACCAAAGCCAAATGAAGGCTGTGGAGAACGCACTCAATAACCAGGTCAGCCTCATCGAAGGGCCTCCCGGAACAGGAAAAACTCAAACCATATTAAATATTATTGCCAATATTCTTTTAGAAGGAAAAAACGTAGCTATCGTTTCCCACACTAATGATGCAACCAATAACGTTTTTGAAAAATTGGGAAAGTATGGATTTTCATATGTGGCCGCAGAATTAGGGAACTCAGAAAATAAGAAAGAATTTTTCTCAAATAAGCAATTACCATATCCAGACTTTACGCAAGATAATATCAGCCCAAGCCAGTTTCTCCGTCTCAAAACCAGAGTAACTCGATTAAAAGCTGAAATGGTACAAATGCTAGAAAAGCAAAATAGAATAGCAATACTTGAGCAAGAACTTGTCGCACTTAAAACCGAGCAAACATATTTCAATAACTATTTTTCGCTCAATTATGAAGAGAAGCAAATTTTTCGTAATCTATCTAAACAATCATCTAAAAATATTCAACGGCTTTGGGTATTGGTTCAAGCACGCCTCGATAGTGAAATAAAAATAAGCTTTTGGTTTAAGTTAAAAACTATACTCTTGTATGGCATAAAAAACTTTTCGGTCTATAGAGACTTAGAAACTACTATTGTCCCTTACCTGCAAACTAGTTTCTACGAGCAAAAACTCAAGGAAATACGCCAAGAGCTCCTCTACAGCAAAGCCTTCCTCGGTAATTATAATTTTAACGATAAAATGTCAGAACTACTGGATAATTCTATACAAATACTGAAAGCCACACTCGCAAGAAAATACAGTAAAAAGACACGAACGTATTTCGAAGAAACAATACTACGAGAAGATCCTCATTGTTTTATTGCGGAATATCCAGTAGTCCTATGTACGACACATACCGCAAGGAATAATTTTGGTGACTTCTGTTATGATTATGTGATTGTTGACGAAGCATCACAGGTAAGCCTCATACCAGGATTACTTGCTATGTCCTGTGCAAAACGCATGGTTATTGTTGGAGATTTAAAACAATTACCGAATATAATTTCAAAAGATGTGGCAAAAGAGATTGCCCCTATTTCTGCTTGGTATACAATAGATAATCCTTATCGGGTTGAAAAAAACAGCCTTTTATCCTCTGCATGTACTATATTTTCGGCATTCCCAAAAGTTCTACTACGTGAGCATTATCGATGCCATCCTAAAATTATAGATTTTTGCAATAAGAAGTTTTATAATAATGAACTCATTATTATGACAAAAGACGAAGGAGAGCCTGACGTTCTGATGGTCTACATGACCACACCAGGAAACCATGCACGAGGCCGCATAAACCAAAGACAAATCGACGAGATAAAACATAACGTATTGAGCGAATTAGAGTCAAACGACCTTGGAATTATTGCCCCGTATAATGATCAAAGCACTAAACTAAAAAAAGATTTGCAAGATCGATATGAAATTTCAACTGTACATAAGTTTCAAGGAAGAGAAAAAAATGATATTATCATATCCACTGTAGACAATATTATTACTGAGTTTACAGCCAATGCCAACATGCTTAATGTTGCCGTTTCTCGTGCAAAAAACAAATTGCGACTCATTGTGTCTAACCATGAAGACAACGAAGCCACAAACATAGGCGATCTCATAAAATATATAGAATATAATAACTTTACAGTTAAATCCAGTGACATCAACTCTGTGTTCGATTTACTCTATGCTTCCTATGAAATGGAACGAAAGAAACACCTGAAAGACAGAAAGAAAATCTCGGAATACGATTCTGAAAACCTCATGAACACAATAATAGAAAAGATATTAGGCATGGCGAAGTTTTCTCACTTATCAGTCCGAGTTCATGTCGCATTAAATACTCTTATACGAGATTTAACTAAACTTTCCGAACCAGAATGCCGTTATGTGCGACATCCAGCAACCCATGTAGATTTCCTTATTTTCAATTCTATGGATAAATCCCCGTCGCTAGTTATTGAAGTTGATGGCCACAAATACCATCAGCCAGGTACTAAACAAAGCGAACGAGACCAAATGAAGGACTATATCCTAGAAAAATACAGCATACCTCTTATACGATTCCCAACTACAGGCAGTGGTGAACGTGAAAAGCTCATTGAAAAACTTGAAACATTATCATTAGCTCGTACAGGGGAAGACACTCTGTACTCTAAGCCCTAGCGGAGTTAACCTCTTTTTATCATTGATTGCTTTTGCCTAACACTTCATTCGACTAGTTATACATAGAGAATACGCTAATTTTTACTAGAAGCACAAACATTATCTCAAGCCCTGCAACTCTTGTATAGTGCAAAAGTTTGGCATCTAAATATCACATACCTCGCCCTATTATGAAAACGAAATTCATTTTTATTAATGTATAGCTTTTTTTCACAAGCACTGTCATAATCCATGCGTGGTCATGGAGATTGAAACTTCAATATATTTTCTCGTCCAGTCCAAAGGAAATTGTTTTACCACTTAGCCACCTTGCCCAAGGTAAAGCACAAGTCAGCTGAGTTCTAATGGGATTTATACGTCCTACACACGGAGAAGACAGAATCCTTACCGATTTTATTCCTACTGTTTGGACTAAAACACTGTCCCTATTTATGAGAGAAACACAAAATAAAAGGATAAAGAGCATGAAGAAAGAGACAATAGTCGTTTTTTCTCAAATCACGGATATCATTAGTGTAATCCTTTTTGGTGGAATCCTTATCGCTTTGATAATCAGCATGTTACGCTCAGAATCGCTTCTTGCAGTGAAAAGCCTGAGTCCTGTCCTTATTATAATGATGGCGACAACTGCGCTTGTTTTTTCATTTCGAAAAGCAACTATCACAATGAATGATGAACACATTACTTATTCAGGCGGATTTCTCAAAAAAAAGTTAGAATTGAGCCAAATATTATCCGTGAATCTGATAACAAAAAAAGATTTACCCCCTGCAATCTATAAAATATGGGCTTACTATGCATTTGGGGAAATCAACGGGCTTATTAAATTAGATAATGGAAAAAAAGCATATCTCGCAGGAAATTCTGAAACCTATTTACATTTAATATCAAATAATGTTGATATGCTACTTGCAGTAGGTGAAAAAGGATTATCAAACAGTATGATTGATGCAATACTAAAAACAAAGAAAATATAAAATATTCACCCTATACACGGAGCCCAGAAGTAATAGCAAATAACATTATTTCAAATAATTCCTAATTGTTTCAAAAAGACTTTCAGGAAAAATAGGTTTAGTTATGTGATCATTCATGCCATGTTCTAAGCTTGTTGCCTTGGAGTCGGCCATGGCGTGGGCAGACATTGCGATGATAGGCAGGTCCGCAAATCGAATATCTTTCCGAATTTCCGTAGTTGCCGTTAGTCCGTCCATTACAGGCATTTGAATATCCATAAGAATAAGGTCATATTCTTTTTCATAAACCATACTAAGGGCTTCTTTTCCGTTATTGGCTATATCAATAGTAATCCCAGCATTTCGAAGTAGGGTTGCCGCCACTGTTTGGTTTATAAGATTGTCTTCCACAAGAAGTATCAATCCCCCATTGCTGAAATAGTTAGCATATTTCGCTGGTGATTTTCTTTTCTCTAGTAATAATTCTTGATCTTTATGCAATTCAAAAACAGCAGAAAAGAAGAAGGTCGACCCTTTACCATAGGTGCTTTCAAGCCAAACATCACCATGCATAAGCTGGGCGAGTTTTTTAGAAATGACAAGTCCAAGCCCTGTGCCACCGTAGGAGCGTGACACGGAAGAATCCGCCTGAGAAAAGGCGCAAAACATGCGTTCTTTTTGATGGTCTGTAAGTCCAATTCCTGTATCTTTGACAGAGAATAAGCAGTGTATTTCTGATTTTGTTGCTTTCACAAGACTCATACCAAGAGAAACAGAACCTTCTTCTGTAAACTTGACAGCATTACTTATAAGATTATACAGCACTTGCTTTACACGTAAAGAATCTCCAAGCAAAACACGATCACCAATACTGTCGTCAAGGACAAACTCCAGATCCTTTTCCTTTATTTTATCTTGGAAAGTAATCTTAATATCTTCACAAATTCTTGTAAGCCCAAACGGCACTTTTTCGATATCAAGTTTTCCTGCATCTATCTTCGAAAAATCAAGTATATCGTTAATAAGGCGCAAGAGATTTTTTGCAGAATACAAGGCTTTTTCAGTGTAATCGCTATAAAGAGCTTCTAAAGGAGCTTCCGAAAGTAAACTAAGTAAACCAATAACACCATTCAAAGGAGTACGAATTTCATGGCTCATATTAGCCAAAAATTCACCCTTAAGTTTTGTAGAATATTCAGCATCAGCTTTCGCCTTCAAGCTTTCCCTTGAGACTTCCTGCGCTGATTGTAAGGCCTTAATCTTATATGTTAATTCATCTTCCAACTGTTTTTGGGTGGATATATCAACAATAACACCAACAAGTCCCTTTTCTTGCGTTTTAGGAACATGAAAACCTTTCGTCCAATAAAGCGCCGCAGTTTCATCTTCTGCAATGGTATACGTTGTTTCATAGTGTGTTTCGGTGGCGTTTCTAATAGAGTTTAGGTCTTCTTCTTGGTATCTATGGCGATCGTCTTCGTCCAAGTATTCAAGGTCGAGCACAGACAAATTGAGCAAATCGTCATTGCTCACTTGGAAATATTGGCGATAGGCTTCATTTAAAATGGAAAATTTTGCGTCGCTATTTTTTGCAAATACGGGAATAGGGATTTCGTTTATAAGCGCTTTCAACAACTCGTTTTCACGCCGCAGTTTTTCTAATTCTGCCTGTTGAGAGTGGAAATCTTGAGGAGAAATATCTTGCATAACAGTTCTAGCACCTTACAACATATATTAGTGTCAAGAACAAACTTCACACCACGGAACCCAATATAACCCAAGCTTTTGAAATGTCAAGAAATTCTAGATGCATTTAATAAAAATAAATAAAACAATAATTTGCTATACTCGTAGGTTTTATTTTAAAATGCAATTAAACCCTAAACAGAACCAACTTCGCCCACTTTCTAGTGGTATTCATAAATATTAAAGCCATTTGAATGGCTATTTCTCAAACTCAGCATAACGAATCAAACTTGACTTAGAGTGGCGCATTATATTACAAAAGATATTCTATTTCAACGAGTAGCATTAACAATTCGACCAACACTTTTGAACACTATCATAAAGGGAAAATAATATGCCTACACGTGAGTATATGACAAGTGACGAGCAAGCCATACACATTCGCTTTGCCACTAAGGCTGATGCCCCTATTGCAGTTGAATACATGCACAAACTTGGGGAATTTCAAAAAATGAGAGATTCGATTCTTATTGCCCCTGAGCAAATGGCACACATCATAGAAAAGGGAGACGGAGAAGTTATTTTCGCTGAATATAAAGGAGAAATAAAAGCATTTGGGTTTTTCTGTAAGCACGTTTCAGCCTTCATAGGTCAATACGTCCTTTATATAGATGCATTATATGTGGACGAAGAATTACGTGGAAAAGGCGCTGGAAAAATTATGATGCAATTCCTAGCCAAACTTTGTATGGAACGAAAGTATGGACGCATGGAATGGGCGTGCCTTGATTGGAATACCTCTGCATGGGATTTTTATGTGAATCTGGGAGCTAAACCCATTGAAACCCTCACTCTCCTTAGACTAGACCAAACTTCCATAGAAAATCTCGCTCGTGCATAAGACCAGAGACTTCTATTACTAACGCACACATAATACATAAGCATAACAGATTCTACTAGGTAACACGCACATAAGACCAGCGACTTCTACTAATAACGCACAAAAAATACATAAGACTCATCGCTATAAAACCATAACTATTTCACATAATCAGATATGAGGTTTCTATCAGATATGAGGTTTCAAAAGGACATCATGTCCTTTTGTGGAGAGCGCGAGAGGCAAAGCCTCTCGCATCGTCAAATCCTCTCGCATCGTCAAATCCTCTCGCATAGTCAAAGCCTCTCGCATCGCCAAATCCCCAACGGGCACAAAGTATTCACAGCTTTTTAATAAGAACGCTTGCAAAAAAAACAAAATAATGCAAAAATAACTCAATGTTCATGTGTTTATAGGATTAACCCAATGCAAAACAAACTTATGTAATTTATAATATCTGACATAACAGATATTTACGGTGTTATATGCAAAAAGCCTTCATGCCTAGTTTTTTTCAAAACGTTCTTGAATTTTTTCCTCATACGCTGTGTGCATGTATTTTGTCAGGTAAAAAGGGAAATATTGAAGGCTATAACCAACGTTTTGAGATGTTTTTTAGCTCCATGAATTCTTCTTTACAGGGAAAATCTTTACCTTTATTGCTTTCAAAAATGGGAGCAAAACATACTGGTTTTATATTACAAAACCCCGCAGACGGCGAAGCTAGAACGTTTACACTGTCAGAGCGCACTTTTGTTGCGTTCAAAAAAACCTTACGAAGCGGTGATTTCGGGCTTGAATTAGAAGAGGAACTTTCGCTCTTTTTTTGGGGAGAAATTCCCTATCAACATGGTGAAAAATATGAACTCTTGTTGCATGAATTTGAAATCATGCTCGACTCTATACACGACGGTATTTGGATTATTGACGGTAACGGGATAACCCTGCACGCCAATAAAGCCCTTAAACGTATTGCTGGCATAAGCGCAAAAGACGTTGTAGGTAAGCATGTTACAGTCCCTATGCTAGAAGGAAAATTTACAAGTTGTGTCACTCTTGACGCCCTCAAGCAAAAGAAAACAGTGACGCAATTCGATGATTATCTCAATGGTAAAAGGTGTTTGAATACAAGCTCCCCTATGCTTAATGAAAAGGGTGAAGTGCATCGTGTTGTGGCGCTTATTCGAGATATGACGGAGCTTGAAACCTTACAAGAAAAGGTTGCACAAATAGAGCTTGAGGCTTCTAGATATAAGGGCGAGCTTGAAAAACTAGAAAAAGGCAGTGTTTTTGTTGGAAATAGTGAATATTTTCAAAAGAGTTTAAAGCAATTAAAGAAGGTCGCAAAGTCCCCTTCTAGCGTACTTCTTATGGGAGAAACGGGCACGGGCAAAAGCCTTGCAGCATCTTATATCCATAATAACAGCGAAAGAAAAGATAAGTCATTTATTGCGATTAACTGTGCTGCTATTGCGGAATCTCTCATTGACTCCGAGCTTTTTGGTTATCAAAAAGGAGCGTTCACAGGCGCAGATCAAGGCGGCAAAAAAGGCTATTTTGAATTAGCAGACGGCGGAACGCTTTTGCTAGACGAAATAGGCGAACTCTCCTTAGCTGTTCAAGCCAAGTTACTGCATGTCCTTGATAACTATAGTTTTCATAAGGTGGGCGGAAATGCCCCTGTAAGTGTTGATGTGCGCATTATTGCAGCGACCAACAGACCACTAGACAAACTCGTAGAAACGGGAGAATTTAGAAAGGATTTATATTACAGATTACATGTACTTACCGTAACGATCCCCCCTTTACGTGACCGTTTTGAGGATATCCCCCTGCTCGCTAATGCCTTTTTAAGTGATGCGTGCAGACGCCTTGGCACAGCAAAAACCTTTCATAAAAAAGCACTCTTAGCCTTATCTGGCTACAGTTGGCCTGGTAATGTGCGAGAACTTCGGGGTGCGGTGGAATATCTTGTAGCAATGTCTGAAGGTAACATTATTCGAGCAGAAGATATGCGTCCGTATATTTTTTCCGAAAATCCTGATGAAAATTCTTCTGGTGTCATAAAGACAAAAGACCTAAACGAGGCTGTTTCTGAGCTTGAACGAAACATGATAAAAGACGCGCTTATCCATTCAGGAAGTACCTATAAGGCAGCAAAAACACTAGGTATTAGCCAGTCAACTGTTGTTCGGAAAGCAAAAAGTTTAGGCATACGAATTTCAGAATAAATGACAAAAAAAAACTTGGGATAAAAACATTTTTACACCGAGTTGTTTTTGCATTATTCTGTCTACTAACTGAGTCGACGAAACAATATCCGGCAAACCCCATGTGTATTAAAAAAAAGATTATCTAGTCTTTCAATAAGATAAAGATAAGAAGAAAATAAAATACACATCTTGGAACGGGATTTGCTTAAGAGAAAGTATTCGTACAAAAAGGCTAAAGTAGAATATATAAAATCTACTTTAATCATATTAAACACAAACCATTCGACGTAGGAGATTCCCATGTTAGTTACAGTCCCAAAAGAAATTAAAAACCTTGAGTTTCGCGTAGGCATCACACCAGCTGGAGTTAAAGCACTTATCGACGGTGGACACCAAGTTCACGTTGAAAAGAGTGCAGGCGAAGGCATTGGTATTAGCGACAGCGATTACACCACTGCTGGTGCTAAAATCGTTGCTACAGCTAAAGAAGCTTGGGCTGGCGATATGGTTGTTAAAGTTAAAGAACCTCTCGCTCCTGAATACGGTTTCTTCCGTGAAGGCCTTATCCTTTACACATACCTTCACCTTGCTGCTGAGCCAGCTCTTACTGAAGCTCTTCTCAAAAGCAAAGTTATCGGTTTCGCTTACGAAACAGTTCAACTTCCTAACCGTTCTCTTCCTCTTCTTGCTCCAATGTCAGAAGTTGCTGGACGTATGGCTACTCAAGTTGGCGCACAACTTCTTACCAAACGTGAAGGCGGCATGGGCCTCTTGATCGGTGGTACTGCTGGCGTTCCTGCTGCGAACTTCGTAGTTGTTGGAGCTGGTATTGTTGGTCTTGCTGCTGCTAAAGTTGCAATGGGCATGGGCGCTCGCGTTACTATCATTGATAACAGCATTGAACGTCTCCGTTTCATCGACGACGTATATGGCAACCAAGTACAAACAATGTTCTCTAACTCATTGAACATTGCTGCTTGCGTAAAAGAAGCTGACGTTGTTGTTGGTTCTGTTCTTATCCCTGGTGCTCTTACTCCTCAGCTCGTAACTGAAGCTATGGTTAAGACCATGAAGAAAGGCTCTGTAATCGTTGACGTTGCTATTGACCAAGGTGGCGCAGTTCAAACAACTGCTAAACATGGCGCAACTTACCATGACGAACCAACTTTCATGCTTCATGATGTTGTTCACTATTGCGTAGGTAACATGCCTGGTGCTGTTGCTCGTACATCTACTTTTGCTCTTACAAACGCTACCATGTCTTACATGGTTGCTCTTGCTAACAAGGGCTGGAAGAAAGCAAGCCAAGACGATTCAGCTCTTGCTAAGGGTATCAACACCCACGGCGGAAATGTATTCTTCAAGGGCGTTGCTGACGCTTTTGGCAAGCCTTTGCATGAACTTAGCGAAATTCTCTAAGATTTGAATATTATGTGCCCACAAGTTATGCTTGTGGGCGCACTACCAAATTAAGACGTTTACAAACTTTTTACATATCCTTATGGAGAGTATTATGTCTATAGATGCAGATAAAATCATTGCGCTTGATAAAAAACACGTTTGGCACCACCTTACCCAACATAAAGCATTTGAAAATGCTGATCCTATCGTATTTGTTGAAGGTAAAGGAATGCGCGTAACTGACATCAAAGGTAAAGAATATCTTGATGCTGTTTCTGGTGGCGTTTGGACTGTTAACGTTGGGTACGGCCGCAAAGAAATCGTTGACGCTGTTTCAGAACAAATGATGAAGCTTTGCTACTTTGCTGGTTCTTTCGGTAACATTCCTACAGCTCTTTTCTCTGAAAAACTCATTGAAAAAATGCCTGGACTTAGCCGCGTTTATATTTCTAACTCAGGTTCTGAAGCAAACGAAAAAGCATTTAAAATCGTTCGCCAAATTTCAGCACTTAAGTATGACGGTAAAAAGAGCAAGATTCTTTATCGTGCTCGTGATTACCATGGTACTACTATCACTACTTTGTCTGCTTGCGGACAAGAAGAACGTCGTATGCAATACGGTCCTTTCACACCAGGATTCATTGAATTTCCTGCTGCTAACCCTTACCGTAACCCATACGGCATGGATCCAAGTGATCCAGCTCTTGGTCAAAAATTTGCTGACGAACTTGAAAAAGTAATCATGGCAGAAGGCCCAGACACCGTTGGTGGCGTTATTGTTGAGCCTATTACTGCTGGTGGTGGCGTTCTTGAACCACCTCAAGATTACCTAAAGATCGTTTCTGCTCTTTGTAAGAAGCACAACATTCTTCTCATTCTTGATGAAGTTGTTTGTGGTCTTGGTAGAACTGGCGCTTGGTTTGGTTACCAACACTACGGCATAGTACCTGATATGGTAACTATGGCGAAGGGCGTAGCTTCTGGTTATGCTGCTATTTCTTGCACAGTTACTACTGAAGCTGTGTTCAACGATTTCATCGCTGCTCCTAGCGACCGTGAAGCTTATTTCCGTGATATCTCCACCTTTGGTGGTTGCACATCAGGACCTGCTGCTGCTCTTGCTAACATCAAAATCATTGAAGACGAAAAGCTCATTGATAATGTTAACGCTATGGGTGCTTACCTCATGGACGGCCTCAGAGGCCTCATGAAGAAATATGACTTCATCGGCGACGTTCGTGGTAAAGGTTTGTTCTGCGGACTTGAACTTGTGAAAGATCGTACCACTAAAGTTCCTGCTGACGAAGCTACTTGTAACCAAGTTGCTGGTCATTGCATGAAGAACGGTGTTATCATCGGTAAAACTTCACGTAGCTTCAAAGAATACAACAACACTATCTGCTTAAGCCCTGCGCTTATTTCTACTAAGAAAGAAATTGACGAGATCGTAACTGCTCTTGACAATGCTTTTGCAGAAGTAAAAATCTAATTTGATTTTTGATTAAATAAAAAAGCGGCTTTTGCCGCTTTTTTTTATTTAATAAGCATACATATAATCCACAATAATAAAAAACATAATAACAATAGACAATAACAACAGAGAACAAAGACAGATAATAACGTACAATACAACATAATACGAACAAGAAGCCACAACGACACCACGCATCAAAGCTAAGTAAACAAAAATAAAAATAAAAAAGAGAGATACTTCTTATATACAAAAAGAGCTTACTTTCTTCGTGGCAAAACGAAACAAAGCAAGCTTCTTCTCAATGTAAAAAATCTCTAGGGTAATCCCTTTAACAAATAGGTTTGTTCGCATCATAAACCGTATACTGGTTTTTCCCTCTATTCTTTGAGATATAAAGAGCGGTATCTGCGTTACGATAAAGATCAGAATAAGACCGTGCATCAACGGGTGCCATAGCAATCCCCACGCTAATACTAAGAGGTATCTTATTGTCGACATCCGCAAAAAGCGCACGTACAGCCAAAACAAGCTTCTTCGCCATCCTTTGCAAGTCTTCAGCCCGAGGGCAATCCCTCATAAAAACAATAAATTCATCTCCGCCCACACGTCCCACAATATCCGAATTGCGAAAAAGCCCTTTGATAGTCGCCGATATATTTTTCAAAACAAGGTCACCATGCAAATGTCCATACCTATCATTGATAGATTTAAACTCATCAATATCGATAACAAACAGATAATGCGCTCCACGCACACCAGACGCTGTCAATGCAGATGAAATCATTTGCTCTGTATGCCCCTTATTGTAAAGAGCCGTCAGAGAGTCCGTTTCTGCTTTTACGGTGAGTTCTTTTTCATTCGCAATATTAGTAATCTTTCCTATAGCATAGGTAGGAACATGTTCGTTATTAATAATTCGATAGTCAACCCTATACCAAGAAATATTGCCTTGAATATCTTTCATGCGAATTTCTACATGATTTTCTATTCCATTCTTCATATTTTCAACCATTTGGATAAAAATATGTTCATCCTCAGACAAGAGGATTTTCCTTTCCAGTACAGTTTCAGGAAAACCTTTTATCACGGGGTCAAGGTCTAACTGCTTTGCTGCCGCCCCCGTATGGTGGCTAATGCCTGTAAGCAGTTCAAATCGAAACATTATTTCTTCTGATAAATCAAGAAGAATTTGGCTATACGCCTTAGCTGTTCCAAGTTCAATTATGGTATTTTTGTGCTTTGTTATATCACCCACAACACAGTGAAAAAGCCCCTTAACAAGCTGAGCTCTCACTTCTATCCAAACAGGAGTATGATTTTTTCGAGTTAATTTTGATTCCAAATGAAAATAATGATTTAGGGGAGACTCTTGGATAAGCAAAGCTTTTTGATCAAACAGTGTAGATTCAAATATATTATATGGCTTATCGTAGTACGTACGCAAGTCCTCTTCAGAGTAGTCAATGAGCTTTTTTAAAAAACCATTCGTGTGGGTAAGCTTAAGAGACGATGCGTCGATAGTACAATAGCCAATCTCCGCAGCATCTAAAAAATTTTCAATTTCTCTTAAATGGTAAGTTATCATAAGTCTCATTTGGATAAATAGTTTTAGCAAGAGAGGAGCGAGTCAAAAAGCCACTCGACAAACAGCTCAAAACGTAAACAGGAATCATTCTAGTACATCCGTACCTTGAGACTCTGAGAAAAGAAGAATATTCCAGTAAAATTATAACAACGGTTATTTATTCAATTGTATTATCTGAATGTTTAGACAATATATTTATTTATAAGTACCTTATTTATTGATTATTTGCAAGCCTTTTCTCTCTACATCCACCCACCAAGATTTCAAAGGAACTACCTTTTTCTATAAAAAAAGAAGTCTATCTCTTTTTAAAGATTACCCTTTATTGTGAATAGTTGCGAAATTATAAGAAGCTGTAGAGAGTGGCTTGGCTTTGATATAAATTATTTTTATTCTACCCAATTTAAGCTCTTGGCAACTTTACTTTTATATTATATATTCAAAACAATTAAGTAAAACACACCCCAAATATATTAAATATACGGGCTTAAATAACGAGGAGTACACAATGAGATTAATTACACGTTCTGACTTTGACGGGCTTGCTTGCGCTATATTTTTAAAAGATGTGGGCATGATAGATGAATTTACCTTTACTCACCCAAAAGATTTACAAGATGGACTCGTGGAAGTGACACATAATGATGTACTTGCCAATGTTCCTTTTGTTGATGGCTGTGGCTTTTGGTTTGACCATCACTCAAGCGAACAAGAAAGAAAAGCATTCTCAGGAAAATACAAAGGCGTGAGCAAAGAAAGCCCTAGCGCTGCCCACGTTATTTATGACTACCTCGGTGGAAAAGACAAATTTCCCGATTTTGACGCTCTCTTACAAGCCGTAGATAAAGTGGATTCTGCTAATCTCACAGCAGAAGAAATTCTAAATCCTTACGATCATCTCTGGATTCTTCTTGGATTCCTTATGGACCCAAGAACAGGACTTGGAAGATTCCGCTCTTTTAGCATCAGCAACTATCAACTTATGGTAAATCTTGTTGATTGGTGTCGCAGTATGACCATTGAAGAGATCATGGAATTGCCTGACATCAAAGAACGTGTAGCCCTCTACCGTGAACAAACTGATCTTTTTGTTGAAATGATAAAGGCACACACAGTTGTCGACTCTGGCATTATCATTACTGACTTGCGCGGTGTTGACCCTATCTACACAGGCAACAGATTTATCGTCTACAGTCTCTTTCCTGAACAAAACATCTCCGCATGGATTGTTAACGGAAAGGGCGGTCTTGGTTGTTCTGCTGCTGTTGGCTATAGTGTTACCAACAGAAGCTCCACTGTTGATGTGGGCTCTTTGATGCTCCGTTATCACGGTGGCGGACATAAAGCTGTTGGTACTTGCCAATTCTCAGATGAAGAAATGGCAGAGCAACTTCCAAAAATGTTGGCAGAATTGAAAGAATTAAATAACGCATAAATTTTTGTCTTTTTAGTTTTTGAATATAAATAAAGCCTCGTTATCCATGATAACGAGGCTTTATTTATATTTTATTTTTTTGTTTTTGTTTTTGTTTTTGTTTTTGTTTTTGTTTTTGTTTTTGTTTTTGTTTTTGT
>CAMQVJ010000062.1 GCA_947038175.1 uncultured Desulfovibrio sp. | reverse complement strand
GTATGGGTCGAACTTCTCTAAAGTGCTTAATTATCCCGATCTTGTCAACACCTTTCTCACTAATTCATTAACTTCATTAATGTTTTAAGGACCGTACAAGGATAAGCTCCTCAATATTTTGAATTTGTTCTTAAAGTTTTTTCTTTAGAAAATGCAAACGAACTCTTTTAAAGGCATCATGCTCCTTTGTATTTGTCAGGGGGTTAGCAATTTAAAAGCATTCTATCTATAATACTCACTTGCAAACACTACAAATAGCCCAACATCTACTCATAATTAAAAGCGATTCTACTCATCAATTTGAACGCAAGCTCTTGCAAATTCTTCTTGGCTTTCTTGCTCTTTCTTTTCTTTATCAGGAAAATTCTTGTCAAACTCTTCTGCTTTTTCCCAGCTTACTTCCAACGCTTGTGAAAATGCAGCATACCCTTTTATACCCTCGAGCGCTCCTTCAATGAGTGGTAGCACCAATAATCCCGTATAGTATTTTCCATCTTCAAGAGATATCCTATACTTCTTAGCACCTATAAAACCATAAGGATTATAATGATATGGATAGCCTAATGTTATAATGCTCCTATTGCCTTGCTCTTTAGCCTTCTCAATAGAATGTGTAATAAGCTTTCTACCTAGCCCCTTTCTGTGGAATTCAGGTGAAATACATACAGGGCCAAAACTAATGGTATCAATCTCGTTTTTGTCCTCTAATACAATCCTTGAGGACGTATAGAATATTGCGCCCTCAACCTGTCCATCCACTTCAACTACAAATGCAAGTTCTTTTATAAAATCATCATGATTTCTCATTGTATGAACGACATAATGTAAATCTGTTCCAGGGCAATATATATTCCAAAATGCATTTCTAGTAACTTCTTCAACCCGTCTAAAGTCTTTTGTTTCTTCATTTCTTATACTTATATCCATATCACTTCCCCCCCCCCTTATAATGCATATTTTCTTATTACCATACCTGTAAAAAAAGCATGCCAAAACATGCCTTTTCCTTTATAAATAATACACGAAAACTTGAGTAAAAAACTATTGCGAAGAAGAATCAAAACAAAATATATTAAAAGGGATTCACCATGTTCTCAATAGAAATGAGCTCTCGCATAGCTTCCAACGCAGAAAAAAGTCTGAGTTCTTCGTGAGGGGAATATAAAATTTTTACCAAGGTAGTTTTAGGCTCTATTATTGTCATCATCGCAAGTCCATCATAGGCTTCTAAGAGAAAACGAAACATTGCCATATCTTTAGAGCCAATTTTGACAAACAAAATGGAACTTTCATTTACTTTTTCTAACTCTCTAACGGGAAGATATCGTGGCACAGTACACACCTTTTTTATTGTCGACTTACTCAAAGACCTTCAATGTCTCCGCTTGCTTCTATTAATACAGGCACTAGATACAACAAAAGGCTCATAAGAGCCTTTTAAAAAGTATAAACTAAAAAATATTCTATTTCATACGGTAGGTAATGCGTCCGCGTGTCAAGTCATAAGGGGATAATTCCACCTTAACTCTATCACCAGGGAGAATACGAATATAAAACTTACGCATTTTACCAGAAATATGTGCTAAAATATTGTGTCCGTTTTCCAACTGAACTTTAAACATAGCGTTCGGAAGAGCTTCTTCCACAACACCGTCAACTTCGATGGCTTCTTCTTTTGCCATGTTTCCTCCTGCTTCGATTACGTAGCCATGAAACATTCACATATAATTTTGTTCTTGTCAAGAATTTGTTTATTTTATAGTGTTAAGAACACAAGTAATTCCAATTTGAAAATTTTTTTCCCGCTGTATTCTCTATTGCTATATGCCCTCACTTAGGGGTTTTACAAATCTTGTTTACAGAAAGTACACTATAAGGAGTTTTCAAAGGGATTCAATCCCTTTGACGGAGGGCGTGGGAGGCAGAGCCTCCCACTAAATACAAGCATAACAATAAGAATACACTCTTTTCAAAACTTTTAGCATATAGGAATAATTCATGATACTGGTCACTGGTGGAGCAGGTTATATAGGAAGCCATACAGCGCTTTCTCTTTTGCAAAACGATGAAGACGTTATCATTGTTGATGATTTTTCAAATAGTGATAAAAGAGTTTTGGAAAACCTTGAAAAGCTTACTCATAAAAAAATACAATTCAGTGAACTTGATTGTTGCGATGAACAAGCACTAGAACAGGTTTTTATCAAACACACCATAAGCGCTTGCATTCACTTCGCAGGCTATAAGGCTGTGGGGGAATCGAGCAAAATCCCCTTGGAATATTATAACAATAATATAACAAGCACCTTGATTATTCTAAAACTGCTCAAAAAATACAATGCAAAGCGCTTTATTTTTTCTTCATCAGCCACGGTTTATGGCAGTCCAGAAACGTCACCTATAAACGAAACTTTCCCTTTGAGCGTCACCAATCCTTACGGGCGTAGCAAACTCATGGTAGAAGACATCTTACGAGACATTATAGCAGCAGAACCTGATTGGAGCATTGGCCTACTCCGCTATTTCAACCCTATTGGCGCACACGAGAGCGGACTTATCGGTGAACGACCAAATGGAATACCTAATAATGTTATGCCTTATATTAGTATGGTAGGAGCAGGAAAACTACCCTGCCTTCCTGTTTTCGGTAATGACTACGATACCCACGACGGCACAGGCGTTCGAGACTATATACATGTCATGGATTTAGCCGAAGGGCATGTGGCTATGCTTGCAAAAATATCCAAAGAAGTAGGGCTATCCACCTATAATCTTGGCACAGGACAAGGCTATAGTGTGCTTGATCTCGTCACGCAATTTGAAAAGGTGACAGGGCAGAAGATTAATTACGAAATCATGCCACGTAGACAAGGAGATATAGCAACTTGCTACGCCGACCCACAAAAAGCCCTCAAAGAATTAGGATGGAAAACAACACGAAACCTGCAAACAATGATAGAAGATACGTGGAGATTTGAACAGGATTCGCAGGGGAAATCGAGATAGCATTGCATTTTATGATAGACACAGATACAATACGGTACATGCATAATCATACTGTATACATATAACTTACACAGATGATGAGCTACGTCCCTTTACACCGAGTAAATATATAGCTTATGGAGAATAAGAGCATGTAAACACATGTACCGAAATTGAAGAACTTTTATCTTATTTCTATAAAAAGGTCGAATTTGCACGCTTTCCGCTTCCCATAATGCATGCGTCTTTGTATACATATATAAATGCAATAAATCCTGATAAACGCAAGTGCGAGCTCTATTTAGAACAGTATTATAGTAACGAGCCAAGCAATACATAAAATATCTATCACCAAGAAAGGTTCATTATGAATAAAAAAACATTAAGTATTATTGCCCCATGCTACAACGAAGAAGCAAACATTCTAGATTTTTACACTGCCATATTAAAGGTGATGAATGAAATCCCCCTCTACAATTTCGAGCTTATCTGTATCGATGATGGGAGTACTGATTCATCCCTTCAAAAACTTTTGGAGCTTCACGAGAAAGATCCAAGGGTACATGTTGTTGAGTTTTCAAGGAATTTTGGAAAAGAAGCTGCCCTAACAGCAGGCATAGATATGGCAAAAGGGGACGCCGTTATCCCTATTGACATTGATTTGCAAGATCCGCCCATCCTCATATTTCAATTTCTGCGCTTATGGGAAAAAGGAGCGGAGGTTGTTTTAGCAAAAAGAGTGAACCGTGATTCAGACTCATTTTTAAAGCGCAAAAGTGCTGAACTTTTTTATGCATTTCATAATTGCCTCTCAAAAATTAAAATACCGGCAAATGCAGGCGATTACAGGCTAATGGACCGGCAGGTAGTGGACGTAATAAAGACGTTACCCGAGAAGCAACGGTTTATGAAAGGTTTATTTACTTGGGCAGGATTCAAAACAGAAGTAGTTGATTATATTCGCGAGCCTCGACACGCAGGAGAAGGCAAATTTTCTGGTTGGAAACTTTGGAACTTTGCTCTAGAAGGAATTTCATCTTTTAGCGCTATCCCTCTTACCTTTTGGTTTTATTTTGGATTAGCTACTGTCTTTTGTGCCATGATCTTTGCCTTTAGCATTATTCTCAAAACATTTATCTATGGCATTGAATCCCCAGGCTACGCCTCTATTATGGTAACGATCATCTTTTTTGGTGGCTTACAGTTTATCGGAATTGGACTACTGGGTGAATATATCGGCAGAATTTATATGGAGACAAAAAATCGCCCCATATATATTATAAAGAAACATCACGTGAAACAGTAAACAAAGAAGCTCTTCCCAAAAACATTGATGTTACTACACCCAGTACCTGTCTCATCACCCCTTGCAGGGTACTGAATCTACTAGAAAACACCTGTCTATTTTAAAATTAGAGAGCTTTAAGTCCTAATTCTAAAACAGACAGGTGTTTTTCTATACGATTCGTCTGAATACTAGTGCATAATTAATACATTTTCATAAAGCATGCCGCAACTATTATATCAGTAAAGAAACATCTACCATAAATACCAACATTAAAAAGAACCTTCACAGCCAAGGCTTTTTACTCTTTGGAATACCCTGCCTATTTCTCCAGCTTTCTTCAGTTTATCACTTGTGGCGTCATCTAAACTCTTTGCAAACTCACAATAGAGAGGTATAAAAGAATCTAAATGCTTTTCATGCACCACAAGGTGTGCATAACCAAAATCAAAAAGTTTATATTGAGGATAATTGTTCAGCAGATGTGTTTTCACCTTAGGATTAATCGAAGAAATAAGCCCAATAGCCCTTTATTTTTTTGATTGCCTACATATTCATAACGAAGAATCACACTCTAGCCCCTTTTCTTTTACCATTCGAGCAATATGTTGAGCCTGATAACGTTCATGCCCTCTAAATCCTTTACTCTTATTCGTCAGTTCTTTTCCAAGCTTGCAATACAAAGGCAAAACCGACGGAAGATAGTCTTTATGGATAACCAAATTGAAAAACCCAAGATCCAGGACTTCATATTGAGGATAATTTTCAACCAACAACTCTTTTGGTTTAGGCGAGTGTGCCGAAATGAGGCCTATCCCTCCTCCATCTATAGCCGCGGAAAACTCCGTAAGTGACTGCACTGCAATAGGTTCATTCTTTGTCGGGCTCTGATGTATAAAAAAAGCATTAACAACACTGAGCACCCAGTTATCTTGGGCATGGTGGAACGGTATTTCATACTCGGTAAGTGAAGGACTATAAAATGAAAGCTTTTTTCCTTGCATCTCTATATCTTGCATTATATTTAATGTTCCATGTGTCATAATTTTAGAAGCATTATGAAAACCACCACGTAAAGGCTCTCTAACTATGAATACAGACGAAATAATTACCAGCAGGCATAAAACTGGAAAACAGTAAGGCGCTTGTAGTCTACCACCAAGTATTTCTGATAAAGTTTTGACGTATAACGCAAATGCAGGCCATAGAAGAAAGTATGCAGGAAGAAAATAATAATTAGCATCGAGAAATAAAACAACAAAACAAAACATATACGCCAAGGACATAAGTAGGAATACATCCGCAAGCATAACCGCGCTTTTGCGAATAACGACGAAATACGACCGTACACACGCAAGCACAACAGGAAGAATAAATCTATAATCTATGAGAATTTTTTTCAATAACTCAAGATAACCACCCTGAACCCGCCCATTGTTATACGTCGAGCCAGAAGTATATGCTAACAAATAATATAAACATAAAAAAACCATACAATTCAACAAAACAAGATATTGAAAATATCTTTCTCGCTTACTTATTTCTTTCCTAAAAAATACCAAACGCATAAACGCAAATACTATAAAAGAAGAAAATACAGGCTCTTTTAAATAAAGTGCATAGGTCATTGCAAGAAGTGAGGCTACATAATACACTATTTTATCTGTGGCATTCGCATAAAAATAAAAGACGCAGAATGCTGCCAATAACACTAGTATGAGGGGTTCAGTAAATATAGTATGGGCAAATGCAGGTATAAAATAAAAAAGCTTCCCTAACATAATAAAAAGTGCAAAACCTACGAAAGCTATGACCCCACTATGACTATATAACTTGAGCATATAAAATAACAATAGCGCAAAGACCACTAATTTACCCGCCTGTATAGCATACAGAGAAAGCTCTATATTCTCAAAACTCATACCACTAGATAAAAAAGGATAAAACTCCATATATACGAGAGGGAAAAACCTTCCACCTCCTATAGGATAGAAAAGGGGGCCCCTTAATCCGTTTATCATATCAAAATGCTGAGTTTGGTCAGAAAAGAAAAAGTATGGAAATTCCAATATTTCATGCGCCCCAATAATCGCAAAGGCTAAAATAACGCAAAGAAAAAACCAAATCGAATATTTGTCAAAAAGTCGTTTAGACGCGCCACATTTCAATGAATCAGTCATATTCCCTCACAACACACAGGTTTAAATAAATTAATCTTTATAAACAATGAATTATTTATAATAGAGTAGACAGAGCATCATACGGCCCTAAAAAACTAAATGCTTTATTTCACATCAATTTTTCAGCAAAAAAGCAAGAATAATTAGGAAATCCCACTCAAAAGACCTCTTATATTAACTTGCTATTTAAATACACAGTCTCATTCTCTGAATACGATGTCAATATTTTTACTACTTATTCAACGCTCGTCACATTCAGTCAATAGATTTCAAAACAATCGCTTTACAGAACAAAAGCAAATAGGTAGTTTGTAATCCTTACACAACAAAGCACATCTACTTGACCACTAATCAAACGGTACACTCAATGAATTACACGCAATTTATCAAATACATCTGCATCGGGATTTTTAACACCTTAGTTGGGTATTTTCTTATCTTTTTTTGTATGTATATTCTCGGAATGACTCCCGTAGTAAGCAATACACTATCCTACGCTATTGGTTTATCATTAACATATTTTTTAAACAGAAGACTCACTTTCAAAAGCTCTTCAAAGAAACGACAAGAAATCACTCGTTTTTTTGTTGCATTTTTCATATCTTATGCGGCAAATATTCTCACACTGATTATTTCCATTGATTATTTTTTAATCCATGAAGCCATCTCTCAGGTAATTGCAAGCGTAGTTTATGTCATGTTTTCTTTTCCACTGCTGAAATTTTATGTATACAAAGCGGCTCCTCACCCAGAACAAATCAAGGACAAATAAGACAACATAAGGAAGCATAACTACACAGCACAAGGCATAAGTATAGTACATCAAAAAGCATAAGCACCGTATATCAAAAAAAAAAAACAGAGCACGGCATATCAAGACGCCTCCTCCACTCCATGTTCCACAATAAAAATCTCCACTCTATTAACCACAAAAAGCCCCCGTTTCTTTTCAGAAGCAGGGGCTTTCTTTTCGATATTGTCTATTCTTATTTGAATAGTTCTATCACTGATGCTTAGCTTTGTAATTTATGCACAAGTTCTGCAAGAACATGTGTTTGGTTTACAAGCTCACCAACGGCTACAGATGCTTCGTTCATAGATACAGCGTTTACTTTAGCGATATTATTCACTTCTTCAACTGATCTTGTGATTTCTTCTGTAGTAGAGGTTTGTTGTTCAGAAGCGGTTGCGATGGCACTAATTTGGTCTGCAGTGCTATCAGCAAGTTGTACGATATCAAGTAAAGCTTGTCCTGCAGAGTTCACCATTTCAGTTACATTTTCAATCTTGCTAACGGCACCTTCCACGAGGCGAGTATTGTCAGCGGTGCTTTTTTGAATAGCAGCGATGGCGTTACCAACATCAGTGGTTGAGGTCATTGTTTTTTCTGCAAGGTTTCTTACTTCATCAGCAACAACCGCAAAGCCTCTACCAGCGTCGCCAGCACGAGCCGCTTCAATAGCAGCGTTCAGAGCGAGTAGGTTAGTTTGGTCGGCAATATCTGAAATAACGTCCATGATTTCGTTAATCGCTTGGGCATGACCTGAAAGAGTCTTCATTTCGTCTTTCAACTTCAAGGATTCTTCACGAACATCGTCCATAGCTTTCACACATACTTGCATAGATTCAGAGCCATGAGTAGCTTCCATTTTCACGCCAGCAGCACTTTCTGCTGTTGTGCTTGCGCTTCTAGCCACTTCAAGAACTGTAGCGTTCATTTCTTCAAGAGCGGTTGCAGTTGCTCCCACACGATCAGCTTGTTCGTGTGCACCTGCACCTGATTGTTCAATTTGAATTGAAAGGGCACGAGACGTTTCAGCACTAATAGAAGCCACTTGTTCAAGTTCACGAGCCACGTTTTGCATATTTTCGTTTGCATCAGCGACCAGTTTATTTTGAATTGTTTCTTCAGTAACATCAAGCCAAATGGATATAACATTTGTGAGCGTAGATTTTGCGTCACGAAGCGGTTCAGCAATAGCATTAATATGGATTTGTGTATTCTTTGCAGTAGTATAAGGAAGTTTTGTTTCTCTTCCTACGCCTTCTTCAATAACACGTAAAGACGCAGTTAGATGATTTTCTTCTCTAAACATAAACGCACCTGATGTCATGCCATAATACTCTTCAGCTGGTTTTGTAAGTTCAAGCAGTTCAAGCATACGAGTATTCGCAAATTGCAGGCGGTTATCAGTACCAAATACAGAACAAGGAACAGGGAGAGATTTCAATATACTATCTGAGAAGAAAAGAGCTTTCTTCATTTCATTAACCATATTCACAAAGTCATGGTATACACCAGTATGAACTTTGCCGTCGTCAATATCATAGTCACCGCTTGTTACACGCTGTGCAATTTCCATAAGATGCCCAGGATCTGTACCAAGTTGGCCCAAAACATTTCTATTCACGAAAATAGAGCAGCCAAAACCTAGTACAGCTGCAATGAGAGTTGCAATCAAAAGGGTTGTACTAGCAGAACTCGTCGCATCAGCGAAGTCTTTACGTGAAGTTGCTGAAATTTCATTTCCGATATCAGCAAGGGCGGTTGCTCTTGCTGCAGCATCACTTTGTTTAGCGTTCAAATACTCTACGCCATCCATCAATGGAGTTAATTCTTTGTAGTAATTAGTCAGAGATTGCTCTACTTTAGCAATAGTATTTACATCGCTTTCATCTCTAGCGTAGGCAGAACTTTCTTCAACAGCAGCGCTCACTTCTTTAACTCTTTGGTTAAGAAGGTTACGTCCTGCCACGGAAGGTGTCATTTGGTAGCTGCGATAGTTTTGACGCATAAGGTCAACAAAATCCAAAGCTAAACCAACTCTAAAGTTCATATTAGCATAGTAAGGATCGTTCGTTGTTGTAAAGTTAGCAGCCAAGTCAGCTTTTAGCTTGGAAAGCAAAGAGCTTGCAGTATCACCATCAACTAAAAGAGCAGCGGTCAATTCGCCAACTCTAATGATACCAGCTTTAGTATCATTAAGTACAGGTGTAAGCGCCGTAACACCATCCATTGCACGCCCGATGCGTTCAAGAGAAAGAGGTTTCTTTGCAGATGCTTTTAGATTTTCAAGAGCTTTAAATGATAATTTGCTATTATCAAGCGCAGTATCAAGTTTACTTGCATCACGACGTGCCACACCTTGAAGGAGGGAAATCTCGGTTAAATACACATAGCTAAGACTGTCTTCAGCTGAAATAATCATGCTATTTTGTCTTGCCATGTAAGTCATTGAATTCCAAGACAATCCCGCAATAATAATGATTAAAACCACAATTGCGGAGAACGAGAGGAAGAGTTTTTGCGAAAGTTTCATACAATAATCCTTTTTAATAACATTTAGCTATTTCAGCCTATTTCCTATTACCACTAAAACATAAAGAGTTATTCAGCATTGCTAATTACTCTTTTCGGTAGATAGTATTTAAAGTTTAGAGATTCTACAAAAAAAAATACGCCTATCATGAATATAATCTAAAATAATAAAAATAAAGAATTATCTTGAGTTTCAATTCAAAAATGTTTAGTATAAATCGCTCATGTTTGAGAGGCCTGTTGTTTTATTATTTTAAGTTTATAATTCTAACTAATTATAATGACCTTTTTCTTTCAAAACAAAAGACCTCCGTTATTCATTCTTCAAAAGACGAATGAACGAACGGCTTGCCACGCTTTTTCTTATTTATAGGATAGCTTCCTATCATAATAAAAGCGACTTTCGGACTATGACAAAATTTTTACTTTAATACAAGGGTTTTGGGTTTCACATGTTATTAATGGAAAAAGCAAAAGCGGACAAGGATATTCTCCTGCAAAAATGGGTAGATATGTTCTATAAAGCATACCCACTCGGGAGCTCAGGCTTTGTACGCACAAGTAAAGATAAATTCACAAATCCCATTGGACTTATAACTCAAACAAGTTTAAATACGCTCTATGATGCGGTTATCGGGGAAGATATTGATCCTGCCAAAGTTCATTCTGCACTTGCAGAAATTGTACAACTAAGGGCAATTCAAGAAATGACCCCCTCAAAAGCAGTAGGACCTCTTGCTCAGCTCAAAACGATTTTGAAGCAAGATGCGCTTTCTGTGTGTATGAAAAAAAATAATGATTCGAAGAACTTGGAAAAGCTTTTTGATGAATATTTTATAGTGGATTCTCGTATTGACGCTCTTTTTCTCATGGCGCTTGATTTATATTCAAGTGACAGAGAGAAAGTGTTTAATTTACGGGTAGAGGAAGTACATCGCAGCCAGTCACAAGTTGTGCGCTGGGCAAAACTGCGAGAGGGTAAATTAGAAACAAACCACAACACTGAGGGGTAAAGGAATGACCATTGCATTGGCAGCAATCTTGATCATCCTTGCTATCGGACTTGGGGGAGCTTTAATCGGCATGCAGTACGTACTAGGGGTAATTTTACCTCTTGTAGCACTACTTGTGTTTATTATTGGCTTCATTTGGCGAATTATTGACTGGGCGAAATCCCCAGTCCCTTTTGCTATCCCAACAACCGGTGGACAGGAAAAGTCACTCAACTGGATTAAACCCGCCCGTTTGGATTCTCCAACGACCACAATGGGACTTTTAGGACGTATGGGTTTAGAAGTATTTGCTTTTAGATCTCTTTTTCGTAACACGCACGCTGTGCGAACAGAAGTAGACGGAACGCCAAGAATTACTTATTATTCTTCAAAATGGTTATGGCTTTTTGCCTTACTGTTCCACTACTGTATGCTCGTGATTATTGTTCGTCACGCTCGTTTTATTTTCGATCCAGTGCCTCTTCTTATTAATGTTATCGAATTTGGTGATGGACTTCTCCAAGTTGGTACACCTCGCTTTTTCTTAAGTGATGCAATTATTGTTGGCGCTCTCTTGTTTCTTCTTCTTCGCAGAATTTGCACCGAGAGATTACGTTACATTTCACTTCCAGCTGATTACTTTGCTCTTTTTCTACTCTTGAGCGTTGTTCTTTCTGGTATGTGTATGCGTTATATTGAAAAAGTGGACATTGCTATGGTTAAGGTTGTTGTTATGGGTCTTGTGACTTTTGACATCCCTACCATGGAACAATTAGTACAAATTGGACCTATCTTTTATGTTCATGTTACTTTTGTAAGTGTCCTTCTCATTTACTTTCCTTGCTCAAAACTCATGCACATGGGCGGAATATTCTTTTCACCTACACGCAATATGAAAGTAAACACAAGACAAGTTCGCCACATAAACCCTTGGAATCCTCCAAAGAAATTCCACACATATGCTGCGTATGAAGACGACTTCCGCGTAATTATGGAAGAAGCGGGTTTACCGGTTGACAAAGCGTCTGAAGCCACACCTGACACAGATAAAGATACAGCCTAAGGAGTTACGGACATGGCAAAACTGCCTACCTCTGATCAACTTTTGGCCGCAACGCCAACAAGTTTTCCCGATAAGGGCTGGATGGAAATCAAGCCTGAATTTACCCCAGGTACCTATCCTTACCCTGCTAAAGAAGCAACCATGAAGGCACTTGGGTTTCCAAATGCTCACACATGGGCGCCTCAAGATGAGGATTGGAATCTTCCTGAAAACTGGGAAGAAATTATATATAATGGTCTTAAAGAACGCCTTGAAAAACACCGTTCTTTAAAAGTATTCATGGACACCTGTGTACGTTGTGGCGCATGCGCTGACAAATGTCACTTCTTCCTTGGTACAAACGACCCTAAAAACATGCCTGTGCTTAGAGCGGAACTTCTTCGTTCTATTTACCGCAAAGATTTTACCTTAGCTGGTAAAATTCTAGGAAAGATTGCTGGTGCAAGAAGCCTTGATAAAGCTATTATTAAAGAACTTTTTTCTTACGCTTATCAATGTACTGAATGTCGCCGCTGTTCTCTTTTCTGTCCTTACGGTATCGACACAGCAGAAATCACTGCTATTGTTCGTGAACTTCTATACGAACTTGGCCTTGGTATCAACTGGGTTATTGAGCCTGTTTCTAACTGTAATCGCACAGGTAACCACCTTGGCATTCAGCCTCACGCCTTCAAAGAAATTGTTGAATTTCTCTGCGAAGACATTGAGGAAATCACAGGCATACATATCGATCCGCCTTTCAATGAAAAGGGTCACGAGATTCTTGTTATTGCCCCATCTGGTGATATTTTTGCCGACCCAGGCATCTACACCTTCATGGGTTACCTCATGCTCTTCCATGAAATTGGCCTTGATTACACGCTCTCAACCTATGCGTCTGAGGGTGGTAACTTTGGTTCATTCGTATCTTTTGACATGGCTAAAAAGCTCAATGCCAAAATGTACCATGAGGCAGAACGCCTTGGATCTAAATGGATTCTAGGGGGCGAATGCGGGCACATGTGGCGCGTGATTAACCAATATATGGCAACATATAACGGCCCAACACCTGCTTGCATGGAAGTTCCAAAATCTCCTATTACAGGTACTGTATTTGAAAACGCTTCTGCCACTAAAATGGTGCATATCGTTGAATTTACTGCCGACCTTATCAAACATAATAAGCTCAATTTACGTCCTGAACGTAACGATCATCTTATTACAACATGGCATGATTCTTGTAATCCTGCTCGTGCTATGGGTTGTTTTGAAGAACCTCGCTCTATCATAAACGCTGTATGTAATAATTTTGTTGAAATGCCTGAGCATACCATTCGTGAAGAAACTTTCTGCTGTGGTTCTGGCTCTGGTCTGAACTCAGAAGAAATTATGGACTTACGTATGCGTGGCGGTTTACCTCGTGCAAATGCTGCTCGTTGGGTTGCTGACCATAACAACGTAAACCGTATCGCATGTATGTGTGCTCTTGACCGTGCTATTTTACCTCCACTTATGGACTATTGGGTTCCTGGTGTTGACGTAAGTGGTCTTCATGAACTTGTGGGTAACGCTCTTATTATGAAGGGTGAAATTCCTCGTACTATGGATCTTCGCCAAGAAGATTTGGAATATCCAGATCCTGAAGTTGAAGAAGACGAAATCGAAGAAAATGGCGTGGAAAATGCGAGTGAAGAACAAGATAATGGAGGAGAAGAATAATGTATAATGCTAAGTATATTATTCCAGGTATTATTCTCTTCGTGGTGATTTTCACTTTACCTTTTTGGATGAACATCTTCACGCCTAAGTATAACTATCCTGAACTAGCAAAACCCGTTGGACCAAATGGCGAAGTGCTAGAATGTGTTGAACCTGCTGAGTGGATGCGTGCTAATCACATGGATCTTCTTATTGAATGGCGTGATTCTGCTCTTCGTGATGAAAAGCGTATCTACGTTTCAAGCACGGGCAAAGAATGGGAAACCAGCTTGCAAAAAACATGTATGGAATGTCACACCGATTATAACAAATTCTGTGATACATGCCACGTGCAAAATGCGGTTGAGCCCTATTGTTGGGATTGCCACATTAAGCCGCAGGGGAATAACTAATGAACTCAAATAGACGTTACTTTCTTAAAGTTGCTGGTCTTTCCACGTTCGCTCTTGCCGCTGGCGTTGGCGCTACTGTTGTGAAAGCTATGCCTCAAATAAAAGAACCAGGTGATGGATCTTTCACCACCACCAAAAATGCCATCAAAGGCAAACGCCTTGCCATGGTTATCGATACACGCAAGTTTGAAAATGAAACCGACATGCTTCCTATTATAGACGCGTGCCACAAGTTTCATAACGTGCCAAATATCGAAGGCCCACAAGAAGTGAAATGGATTTGGCAAGATTCCTATGCCCATAGTTTCACTGATGACACATCTCCATTGCTTCCAGAACAAGTAAAAAATCGTCGTTATTTCTTACTCTGTAATCAATGTAGTGAACCATCTTGTGTGCGAGTATGTCCAGTAAAAGCAACCTATAAAACAGAACAAGGGCTTGTCGCTATCGATTATCATCGTTGCATAGGCTGTCGTTTTTGTATGGCAGCTTGCCCTTACGGTTCTCGTTCTTTCAACTTCTCTGACCCACGTAGACATATGAAAGACGAAGACCTTAATATGGAATACCCAACTCGTATGCGTGGCGTTGTAGAAAAATGCACATTCTGCGCAGAAAAACTTGAACTTGGTGAATTACCTATTTGCGTGCAAGCTTCAAAGGGCGGCATTATGTTTGGCGATCTTTCCGATCCTGAATCTAATGTTCGTAAAGCTCTTGCTGAAAACTTCACCATTAGACGTAAACCAGGTATCGGCACCGATCCTGGTGTCTACTACATTATCTAGGAGGGCGTTATGCTTGAGAAAGTGTTAAAAGGATCGCCTAAATATTATTTGTGGCTAGCATTCTTATGTCTAATTATTGGTTTTGGCGTGACTGTTTATATCTTCCAGCTCGTTTACGGCTTAGGTATTACAGGCCTGAACAGAGATACATCATGGGGCTTTTACATCGCTCAGTTTACCTACCTTGTAGGTGTGGCTGCGTCTGCTGTTATGCTCGTTTTGCCTGCGTATTTCCACAATTACAAAAAGTTTAAACGTGTCATTATCTTTGGTGAGTTCCTTGCCATTGGTGCTGTGACCATGTGTATGCTTTTTATTGTGGCAGATATGGGGCAACCTCAACGAGTGCTCAACGTATTTCTTTATCCAACTCTTAACTCTGTTCTCTTCTGGGACGCAACCGTTCTAAGCGTGTACCTCGTACTTAACGCCGTCATCGGTTGGACAACACTAGAAGCAGAAAAAGTGGGAATGGCTCCTCCTCAATGGATTAAATATCTTATTTATCTCTCCATTGTTTGGGCGTTCTCTATCCACACCGTCACAGCTTTCCTTTATTCAGGACTTCCAGGGCGTCACTACTGGCTTACTGCTATTCTTGCAGCAAGATTCCTCGCCTCTGCGTTCTGTTCTGGGCCTGCAATTCTTCTTCTTCTCATTATGCTCTTGAAGAAACTTGCAGACTTTGATTGTGGTAAAGCCGTTGTGCGTACACTTACTATGATTATCACCTATGCAATGTGTCTCAATATTTTCTTCTTTATGTTGGAAGTATTCACCGCATTCTATAGCGGTATGGAAACCCATCAGCATCCATTCTTCTTCCTCTTTGGCTTCGCCGATGTAGAAGGCTCATGGATTCCACCATTCATGTGGACTGCCGCTGTGCTTGGAATCCTTTCCATGATTCTACTCGTTGTGCCTAAATTCAGAAACAACGACGCTCTCCTTCCTTGGACTCTTTTCATCCTCGTTATCGCAACATGGATTGACAAAGGCCTCGGACTTCTCATCGGTGGTTTCAACCCAACACCGTTTGAATACTATACTGTTTACACCCCAACTATTTGGGAAGTATCCATAGCTCTCGGCATCTTCGCCGTCGGCGCTCTCGTAGTATCCATTCTTTGGAAAATTGCCCTCGAAGTGAAAAAAGAAGCGAAAACGTTTGATCTGCCTGAAGGCGCATAAAACAGACTTTGCTTGAACAAAAAGACGATACTTCTTAAAAAGGTATCGTCTTTTTTTATACTAAATTTTTTTGAGATTTTGTTTTTTGTTTGGTTTGGTTTTTGTGCGAGAGTTTTTTTCTTTTTGTGCGAGAGTTTTTTGTGCGAGAGGGGGAACTTTCGAGAAAGTTCTCCCCTCTCGCGCTCTCCCCCACAAAGCTTTTTATA
>CAMQVJ010000061.1 GCA_947038175.1 uncultured Desulfovibrio sp. | reverse complement strand
AAAGTAAGGAAGTTAGCTGTTTTTTTATTGCTTGGCAAGCCTTTTTTTTGATTTTAATGTTTTTTCAGGGAGAGGACTTTATTCTGATTTGAGAGGCTTTGCCTCTCATACTCTCCACCAAAGGATATGATGTTCTTTGGAAACCCCATATGGGAAGTTCAAATTCCCCAAAAAAGCAAATTGAAGGAAGTGGAGAAGAGGGAAGAAGATAAAGTTATTATTTAAAAAAAATAGGCTTTTTTACTTCAAAACAGGAGGGTTAGAAATTGACAAAAAACAAGGGGAAGAAAATACATTCTTCCCCTTGTTTATTAATCTGCTAATCTATTAGTCTGGATTATGTTCAATATGATCAGGAATAATAACCATCTTGATAAGAAGAGGTTTTAAGAAGCTCCACTCTAAACTGTGTGCATCTTTTTCATATACTTCTTTCATATCACGGATAGCATCCCAACAGTTGTGACAAGGAGCAACAACAAAGTCAGCGCCAGTTGCGTTGATTTGGTCGAGCTTTGGCTTGAGGGCGATGTTACGTTGTGCACGGTATTTACCAATACCGTTGAAACCGCCACCACCACCACAACAGTAGTTGTGATCGCCAGGTGTTGTCATTTCTATGAAATCGTCCGCAATGTAAGTCATGATTTCACGGGTGTACTTAGAAAGTCCATTACCGCGAACATAGTTACAAGCATCTTGTAGAGTAACTTTTTGTTTGAGCTTTTTAGCAGGGTCGATTTTAAGTTTGCCAGAGCGAAGAGCTTCAGCAACCCATTCAACATAGTGCATAAAGCGTACAGGAGGTGTTCCGTCTTCACGTCCAGCCCAGTAAGGACCTTCAACAACGGTTGCACGGTGAGCGTGCCCACATTCTGTACCAACAACAGCTTTTGGCTTGAGGCGTTCAACAGCAGCATAGATACGTTTTACGTTATCTGCGCATGCTTCCCAGTCACCTGCGAACATAGCAAGGGAAGTGTTTTCCCAGCCTTCGCGAGGAACTGTCCAGTTTTCACCAGCGATATGGAAAAGAATAGCCGCATCGTCAATATCTTCAGGATAGTGCTTTGCTTCACGCGCATTGATAACATACATGATGTCTGCGTTTTCTTTTTCCACTGGAATTTCAATTCCTGGCCATATTTCTTCGATTTCTTCGATACGCCATTCACAAGTATCAACAAAATCGTCTTCGGTAACGTCCATTTGTGCATGGTACACACGGTGCATACCAGAACCAATTTTCATTTCCCATGGAGTATAGCCATGTTTGTATAAAATACCACGCATGTAACTGTTCATAACGCCCGTATCAATCCCGTGAGGACAGTAAACAGCGCAACGGTTACAGCAAGTACATTGACTCCATGCAACATCCATTGCATGCATCATGAAAGCTGTATCAACTTTCCCTTTACGACGAATCATTTCACCAAGGGTGTGCTGAAGCTTATAAGAAGGGATTTGTTTTGGATCTTTGTTATTGGCAGTGTAGAGGAAACAACTATCAGCACACATGCCACAGTGTGCACAGATATCAAGCCATGTACGAGTACGTGACTTACAAGTTTTTTGTAAATCTTCCCAAAGCTGAGCTTGATCTACTTCTAAACTTTCCATTTCTTTATAATATTGTGCGCCACCCTTATCAGTGAGGAGGTGTTTTAGTGCTTCCTCGGTAGTGATGGGGGCTCTTTTACAAAAATTACCTTCAGGCATTTTAAAGCTCCTTAGAAATATCCACTTTTTAGGGTGAATTAAGATTTAACTATAAGATAAGTTGCCTTTAAGAAAAAGCAACACCGTTTTTACCAAGGAAATGCTGATCCACGTTGGTGACCACCACGCTTGATAGCGAAGTCCATACCAATTTGAGCACGAGAAAGAAAATAAAGTACAATGTGTGATAGCTTGGTAAAAGGAGCAGCGATAAGGAAAATTTCAGCAGCAATAATATGCGCAAGCATCCAAGTTTCGTAGCTTTCACCACCGCAAAAACGAGCAACAACACCAGTAATAAAAGGAGCAGCGGTAAGAGCAAGAATGAGCCAGTCGTGAGAAGTTGTGAGAGCACGAGCCTCAGGAACAAAAAGACGACGAGATGCTAATCCTAAAAGACCAACAATAGCTGCAATAGCAAGTATATCAGCAAGATAGCTAGGAAGCGCTGGCAAGCTAAAACCAAAATAGTATTGAAGAACAACGGTGTGTCCTAAAAGGAAGAAAGGAAGTAATATTGCGCCAATATGAAACAAGAAAAATACAAGTGTCATAAAAGGCTGTCTACGCCATCCGTGAGTACCACCAGGGATAAGCCATTTGAAAATAGAAGCAAATGCCCCTACTAGGCCTCGTCCAAGTTGTGGTCTATAAGCTATGCGCTCTAGATTTTGACTCAAACCACGGATATACATTATCGCACGAGCGATAAGCCCAAAGAAAAAGACCGCAACGGAAATATAAAGGAGCGGACCTTCAACAAACTCTATCATAAAAATGCCTCCAAAAGTTAGACAAATTTGCCTAAATATTCATTACTGCTCTTAGAACAGTAAAGATAATTTAATGCAGGTTAACGCATCACTTGTTCTAAGCCTGTTTCTGCTTCGTATTGTCCGCTATGACAAGTACGGCAAGAAGTAATGCTTGGTCCTGTTTGCATTTCCATGTGACAGCTAGAGCAGGCGTCATGAATAAAATTCATACGCGCGTCAGCACTGAGCATTTCTTTATCGTTAACGGAAACACCCATAAAGCGGGTTTCATCGTTATCGAAGTGACATGCTGTACAGTCTTTTCCTGCTTCTTCCATAGCTAATTCATGGATTTCATGTAACTTGCTAGAATAATCCATGGTTACGCCGCTCATTTCTTTCGGTGCAACATTGAATACATAGCGTTCAGCTGGAGCCTCTACCGCAATAGCTGATGCTATTGGCATTACAAGTAAGCCAAATGCTATCAGTACCAGTGTACAAATACGTTTGTTTTTCATTCTCTTCCCTTTTATCGGGCCTAGGTGTGAATAAAGGCAAATGCCCTTCCTTAGACAATAATTATACCACAAGAATAGGTAGACTTATCATGTGCTTAATTATGATAAGAATACGCAGTGGTATGACTGCTTTTTAAGTATACCGTATAAAGTGTCAAGTCAAGGCTTTTATACTTTTTTCCTTGTCGAATGGAATTGATTTTCATTGTCTTTTTTTCATTGTTTTTGTATAATTCGTAGATAACATTAATACGATTATCCCATTAGCTAAAATAAATAAAGAAACTACAAAAGAATTATAAAAAAAATGATTAATAAATTCAAAACAAAATAAGGAAGAAATAATGAAAAATTTACAAGAAATCATAGAATTTATAAAACGTTATTCCATGCTGATAGCCTGTATGCTTATCGCTATACTCGGGGTTCTGACAAGGTAAATTTCAGGAATATACTTACAAATTTCTTACATAAGTATTTCCCAAATTATTTTTAATAGAAAAAATATTCAAGTTGTATTTGTTGGTGATATCATAGAAAATAACTAATGCCATAACAATGCGTAGTAAATAAAAAAGAAATGAGTATTAACTAAAAAAATATGACGCTTTTTCAGGAAAGGGGGTCTGGGGGAAAAACTCATTTTGTGCCACAAAATGGGGTTTTCCCCCAGATAAATTTTCCCATAAAAAAAGGGAGGCAAAAGCCTCCCTTTAGAATTATATAACTATATAATATATATTAATTATATTTACATAATAGAATTAGTCACGACGAGGACGACGATCACGGTCACGGTCGCCGCCACGACCTCTGTCGCCACCAAAGCCTTCACGGCGAGGAGGGCGAGCTGTGTCTTCAGGCTTCCATTCGATGCCTTGTTCTTCAAGAAGAACTGCTTTGCGGCTGGCACGAACACGGTCGCCGTTGACTTCAATGACTTTAACGGTCATGTCTTCGCCAAGGCGTGCAATGTCTTCCACTTTTTCTACACGATTTGTGTCAAGTTGAGAGATATGGACGAGTGCTTCGAGGTTAGGAAGGATTTCAACAATCGCTCCAATTTCGAGTACACGACGTACTTTACCTTGGTAGTTCTTGCCAACATCAGCGCGTTGGTCATAGTAAAGCACCATTGCTTTTGCTTTTGCCATTGCGTCTTTAGTAGGAGCAAAAAGATTGATGCGACCTGAATCGTCGATATCAACGTTTGCGCCAGTGGCAGCGGTGATAGCTTTGATGTTCTTTCCACCAGGTCCGATAATCATACGAATAATTTCTGGATTTACCATAACTTCTTCGTGCTGAGGAGCGTATTGGGAAAGTTCATGGCGGTATTCAGGAAGAGTTGCGAGCATGGTGTTAAGGATATGTAAGCGAGCTTCTTTTGCTTGAATCATGGCACGAGCCATAACGTCGGTAGGAAGACCTTTTACTTTGATATCCATTTGTACAGCTGTGATGCCGTCTTTGCTGCCTGCGATCTTAAAGTCCATATCGCCAAGAGCATCTTCATCACCTAAAATATCGGTAAGTACGATAAATTCGCCTTCTTCGTGGATAAGACCCATTGCAACACCAGCAACTGGAGTTTTGATAGGCACGCCTGCGTCCATGAGTGATAAGCAACCACCACAAACAGCAGCCATTGAAGAAGAACCGTTTGATTCTAATGTTTCAGAAACGATACGGATAGTGAATGGGAATTCTTCTTTTGAAGGAAGTATAGATTTAAGCGCGCGTTCTGCAAGGTGTCCGTGACCAATTTCACGACGAGACACACGAACAGGCTTGACTTCGCCAACGCAGAAAGGTGCAAAGTTGTAATGAAGCATGAAATGCTTTGTAGAATCGCCGCCTATGCCGTCGATGCGAAGTTCGTCTGAACTTGAACCGAGGGTGGTTACAACAAGAGATTTTGTTTCACCACGAGCAAAAAGAATGGAACCGTGTGCACGAGGAAGAACGCTTGCTTCGATTTCGATTGGGCGTACTGTCTTTGTGTCACGTGCGTCTATGCGAGTTCCTTCTTTAAGGATGCGTTGACGAACAATTCTTTTTTCAAGCTTTTCAATGATAGAGCCGATTTCTTTAAGAGCTTCTGGGCATTCGCCGTAGGTAGCGTCTTCAGCCATAGCAGCTTTAACCGCAGTTTTCACTGCTTTCTTAGCGTCTTTACGTTCAAGCTTATCAACAACACGTAAAGAATCTTCGATGCCAGCACCAAGAGCGATTTTTTCTACGTGAGCATAAAGAGCTTCGTCGCTTTCTTTTGCAGAAAAGACAGTTTTTTCTTTGCCTACCAACTTAACGAGTTCTTTTTGAACTTCGATAAGAGGTTGAATAGCTTTGAGGCCCCATTCAAGTGCTTGGATGATAATTTCTTCTGGAACAAAATCCGCTTCGCCTTCCACCATAACAACAGCAGTTTCAGACGCTGCAAAAACAAGATCAAGATCACTTTGAGCGAGTTCTGATGTTGTTGGGTTGATTACGAATTGACCGTTAACACGTCCAAGACGTGCGCCAGCGATAGGACCTTCAAAAGGAATTTGTGAAATAGAAAGAGCTGCGGAAGCTGCTGTGATGCAGTGTACGTCAGCGATATGTTCACCGTCAAAGGAAAGAATTTGCGCTAAAACTTGCACTTCATTGCCATAGCCTTTAGGGAAAAGCGGGCGAATAGGGCGGTCAATAAGACGAGCCATAAGTGTTTCTGTTTCGCTAGGACGACCAATTTCACGACGGAAATAGTTGCCTGGGATGCGACCAGCTGCATACATTTTTTCACTGTATTCAACTGTTAAAGGGAAGAAATCTTTAGGGATTTCTAAAGGTGTTTCACAAACAGTAGTAAGACAAACTGTTTCTTCACATTGTAGCCAGATAGCACCTGCTGCTTGACGAGCAAGACGGCCAGTTTCTAAAATAATCTCTTTACCGCCAACAGTTGCGGTAACACGGGTTGAATTTAGTAAATTCATTTTTTCTCCTTCGCAAGGAGATTCTGCGAATAAGGTGGAATTGTTTCAACCCTGTGCGCAGACCCTCCTTCACGAAATTTCATATTGGTTATAAGTGTGTGTGTCATCTTCGTGAAATAGAATGACTACTATGATGTATTTTATCTCAATATTTTTTCAAGGAATAGGCTCAAAAAATATGGGAAAGGGGGAGACATTGCTCCCCCTTACAAAATTACTTACGTAAGCCGAGCTTCTCAATGAGAGCACGGTAACGTTGAACGTCAGTATTCTTCAAGAATTTGATAAGTTTACGACGTTGTGCTACGAGCTTAAGAAGACCAGTACGTGAGTGATAGTCTTTCTTATGTTCTTTGAAATGCCCAGAAAGGCTTTCAATGCGAGCTGTAAGAAGAGCGATTTGTACTTCAGGAGAACCAGTGTCCCCTTCGTGTTTTGCGTGTGCAGCAATAACTGCTTGCTTGTCAGCGGTATCCATGACCACAGCTTTATCCTCCAGTCCATGATGAGTCACCATAGAGTTAATCTGTTAACAGACCCCTAAGCACATGCCACTGCTTTTTTCCGTCCACATTTTTCGCTTCTGCTAAAGCAAGAAGAGAATCGTTATGGCTTAGAAAAGCCTTTTCTCCAAGGGAGAATTCACTGAGTAACGGGTTATGCATAACAGGGTTTCCATTACGCAATCCTATTGCCTCAGTTTCACTGACTTCGTATTGATGCCAGTTAGGCAAGCCTTTTGTGATAGGAATAATCTTATCCGCAAGGTCTTCAGGGTTATCAAGCAAGCTCTCTAAACTATGAGCGTCTTGCAAGTTAAAGGGGTGGCTGTATTGGCGAGTAAGTTCTGTGAGCGTTGCTCCGCAACCTAATCGAATCCCCAAGCTGTGGGCCAGGGACCGTATATAAGAGCCAGAACTACATGTTACCCGAAATCGCATACTAGGTAGGTCCACCGATTGAACTTCTGCATGCGAAATAAAAATTTCTTTTGTTTTAACAGGTGTTTCTTTACCTGCACGGGCAAGCTTATAAAGAGCCTGACCTTCATGTTTCGCCGCTGAATAAGCAGGAACTTCTTGTATGGATTTTCCAAGCCAGGACTGCACAGCGTCTCTTACCATTTCTTCATTGAGAGCCGAGAAATCTCGTTCTTCCAATGTTTTTCCTTCTGCGTCCCATGTGTCGGTGATTTGACCGAATTTCAATGCTCCATCATAAGACTTTTCGCCATTATCTAAAAGATAACCAGAAATCTTGGTGGCTTCTCCAAGTAAAACTATAATGAGGCCAGTTGCCATAGGATCAAGAGTCCCAGCATGCCCAATCTTTTTTTGCCCAAGGCGCTTCAGTTTACCAATGGCATAAGCGGAGCTCATTCCCTTTGGTTTATCAAGAAGCAGTATGCCGTGTTTTTGATCCATAGTTTCGATATGCCTAATTTCTGTTTTATACGCTTTATTATCTTGACCTATATAGTTATATAGCGTCTGTGTCTTTTAAAAAAATATCAAAAAAATATTTGTGATTAAAAGATTCTTTATTAATAAAGCTTGTAAGTAGTAGCCTAATTTCTCTCGCACGTCTACTTAAAAAAGACCTTCACAAAGGATATTTGTAGGTCAGTTCAAATTTGCTTTTTTGGGGGGAGTTGAACTCCCCATCTGAGCTCTCTATTTACGTATTTACTCGTGCCTCGTAAACGTAAACGACTGTGTCGCCCTTTGGGTAGGCAACCCCCACATTATGTATTTTTGTAAACAAAGTTTGCAAAAATACTAAAATATGAGGTTTACAAAGGACAGCATGCCCTTTGGTGGAGAGTGTCCTACTTAACGGGCAAACTCATCAAGTCTATTTCCCTAAGCTTTGAAAAGTTTAGGGAAATAGAGGGTAAAACATGGTTTTCGCCCTCACATCTAAATAACATGAAAGCGCCCCAGATTTTATCCGCTTTATTTTTTAGGAACGATAATCTGCATTACAAGAAACATAAGCGTGGGAAAGATCCGATGCTTTAAGATGTGCTTTGCCTGTGCCTTCTTGCAAAATAATTTGTATAGGAATGTCTGTTTCTTTAAACGGTTCAAGAAAAACAGCGTCAATATCCATATCTCTTGGCTCACCGTTAGCAAAAATTTCAATCCCGCACAAAATAACTTGCATTTTATTGGGGTCAAAATCAACATGAGCACGACCAGCAGCGGCAACAATACGACCCCAGTTTGGATCTTTGCCAAACATGGCAGTTTTCACCAATTGAGAATGTCCAATAGTTCTTGCAATAGCATCAGCGTCTGCGTCAGATTTTGCGCCGCTCACATCAATATGCATAACTTTTGTTGCGCCTTCGCCGTCTTTAACTAAAAGGTAGGAAAGGTCAGTCAGCACCTTGAGCAATGTTTTCTTAAGCATATCCATAGGCACAGTCACATTGGATTTACCACTGGCTAGACCAAAAAGGCTATCGTTAGTCGATGTATCACCATCTACGCTGATTCTATTAAAACTTTTGTCAACCGCATAATGGAAAGCCTCTTGCCACTCTTCCTTGCTTACTTTTGCGTCAGTAATTACCATACTCAACATGGTTGCCATATTAGGGCAAATCATTCCAGCGCCTTTAGCTACAGCAGCAAAACGAACTTCCTTACCCTCAATCTCAATGCTTTCACCCACGAACTTTGGGAAAGCGTCGGTGGTCATAATAGCACGGGCAAAATCTTCAAGGCTCGCATTACCAAGAGAATTTTTTAGGGCGCTTGCACTATCCTTCCACTTTTGCATGTCCATATGCGCGCCAATAACACCTGTCGATGCAGGTAAAATAGCATCCTTCGGCAAAGAAAAAAGCTCCTCAATAAGGCGCTGACTCTCCAAACAAGCACTCATTCCCTTATCACCCGTGCAAGCATTCGCTTGGCCAGAATTAATAAGAACTGCTCGAATGCCATCACTGTTTTTCAAGTTCTCTTGCGCACAAAGCACAGGCGCTGCCTTGAACAAATTTGTGGTGAACACCGCAGCGCTTGTTGCTGGCACATCACAAAGGGTAAGCGCCAAATCTGTGCGCTGAACCTTATGACCACGAAAACTAGCGTCCGCAACTGCAAAACTAAAACCAAGAGGAGTTTTAACCATTTTCGATTCCTTATTATTTCGCTATTTATTTTTTATTTTATTTTTTATTTTAATTTTATTTTTTATTTTTTATTTTTTTAGGGGGAGTTGAACTCCCCCTAACCCCCACATTATCGAATTCCTGTAAACTTCGTTTACCGAAATTCGTCAATTATGGGTTTCATCGCTATTTATTTATATTCTGAACTTTTTTTTGTAAAGCGGGAAAAAACAGGGTGATATTAATTGCTTTTTCAGGAAAGGGGGAGTCTGAGGGGGAAAACCTCATTTTGTGCTACAAAATGGGGTTTTCCCCCTCAGAAAAATCCTACTCCTAATCCTAAAATTTATTATTTCTTCTCAGAGAGCCATTTTTTAGCAAGGGCTTTGCTTTCTTCTACTGCGGGTTGGTCGAAGGGGTTGATGTCTAGTAGGTAGGCTGTGAGAATGGTCACCATACCAAGATTCCACATGAGTTTCCCGAAGTCATATTCTGTATGTCCAAGGCTTTCAAGGGAGAGCATGGGGATATCATATTCAATAAGGGCGGTGCGAGTGGCGATGGCTTCCGCTTCAAGAATCTGAGATAAGCTTTTTTCTGCTATCCATTTCCAGTCGCTAGGGATATTTGTTGGAACGAGACTGTTGGGAATATTTTTAGCGTCGGGGGCATCTTCTTCAGTAAAATCAAGTTGCTTGAGAAAAATGCATGCCTTGTCTTTTTTACCATCGAGGAACAGTTGTAGAATGGAGTGTTGGTCTGTTGCGCCAATGGCGGGAATGGGGGTTGATCCGTTTCCTTGTTTACCGAGGCTTTCTGACCATAATTGTCTAAACCATGCACCAAGTGAACTCCATTTAGGAAGATAGTTGAAAAAGATAAGTTGAGAAAAATTCTTTTCCATGGCTTCAAAGGCGAAGTGTGCCATTTTAAAAACAGTGGGCAAAGAATGTTCTAAGAGAAAAGCGTCTGTGTCTTGCTCTTGTTCAAATTGTGCCAAATATTTTTTTGAATCATCGAAGAAAGTGTTTCTTGCGTCTTTTGCACCTTGCAAAAATTGTTTGTAATCAAGCCCAAGAAAGGCACTTGGTAAGATGCCTACTGCACAAAAAATACTGAATCTACCACCTAAACCTTCGGGGACAGGTAGTGATTTGAACGTATGTGTTTTTACTTCTTCCCTTAGGAAACCTTTTTGCTGGTCGGTAATGATGAAAAAGTGCTTTTGCCATGTTTTTGGCAATTCTTTTTGTATCCATTCTTTGCAGATAAAATATTGGGACATGGTTTCAAGTGTCGAACCTGATTTACTGATAACGAGTATAAGTGTCTCTTCAGGGGGTAATGTGTTTAGGCATTCAGAGAAGAAAGATGTGTCCACATTATCAGCTACCCATAATTGCTTGCTTCTAGGGATAGGTCTATTTTGCGGCGCAAAACTTTTTTGTAAGGCTTGTGGCCCAAGGGTTGAACCACCAACACCAAGCAAGAGCATATGCTTAAAATTTTGAATTTCAAGGCTTGCTTTTTCAACGGAGGCTATGAGTTCATCTGTAAAATCAAGTGTGCTAAAGGGTAAGGCTTCTTTCTGAAGACGGTGGAAAAAAGAGTTGAGTGCTTCTTTTGATGCGTTTTCATCTTGCGAAAAATTACTCGTATTATAATATGTTATTTTCATTTTTGCGCCTTTCCTTTCTTATATAAAAACACATGTGCATATGAGATGTTCGCTTTACGTAAACAAATAAGTTTTTATTTGTTGTATAAAGCTTTTTTTATTGCAGCCAGCGCGTTTTTAAGGGTCTCATCAGAAACGGCGTAGGATATACGAACACAATTTGGGTCGCCAAAAGCTTCGCCTGGCATGAGCGCTACTTTTGCTTCTTCAAGCAAATAAGTGCAAAGGCTTGAGGCATCTGGCATTTCTTTTGTAAAAAGGGCTCGCACATCGGGAAAAAGGTAAAAAGCGCCTTCTGGTTTTGGGCAGACAATCCCTTCCCAAGAAGAAACTTCTGCATGGGCATAATCTCGACGTTTCTTGAAAGATTCTTTCATTATTTTTATGCAATCATAGGAAGAGCTTAGGGCGCTTACTAAAGCTTTTTGTGCGATGGAAGAAACATTTGAGGTTGTTTGTCCTTGCAATTTTGTCATTTCCTTTGTGAGCTCAGGAGAGGCGAGGCCAAAACCTACACGCCAACCGGTCATAGCAAATGTTTTTGAAACGCTGTTTAAAATGGCAATCTTATCTTTATGTTTTTCCCACATGAGTGAGGCACTTGCTGGTTTTGCAGGTTCGTAAACGAGTTGGTCATACACTTCATCAGCGATGACAAAAATATCGTGTTCAATGGCCCATGTAAGAATGGCGTTCAATTCTGCCTGAGTATAAGCAGCACCAGACGGATTGCTCGGGCTATTTAGTAAAAGAACTTTACTCTTGTCTGTACGAATTTTTTCTAGGTCGTCGGTGGTGATTTTGAATTCTTTTGTAGAATCAGAAGGCACGTATACAGGTATAGCTCCTACTAGAAGCGACATGTCAGGATAACTTGTCCAGTACGGTACGGGAATAATAATTTCATCTTCTGGATCAAGTAGGCAGAGCATCAAATTATATAAAACCTGTTTGCCACCATTACTAATAATGATATTTTCAGGTTTGGATTCAACACCGTAAATTCTTCTAAAATAGTCACAAGCGGCACTTCTTGCCTCAGCAATGCCAGCAACATCAGTGTAGCGAGTGAAATGCTCATCAATGGCGGCTTTTGCTGCTAATTCAATGTGGGCAGGGGTATTGAAATCTGGCTCGCCAACGGCTAAGGAGGTAACGGCGATGCCTTGCTTGCGTAATTCAAGAGTTTTGGCGTTAACTGCTAAGGTGGCAGAAGGTTTTACTTGGCTAAGTCTTTTTGCAAATTTCATATCGAGCCTCTCTGATAATAATAAGTAAAGTCCTTATCTTTTATTCTGAGTATGGCCTTCTGTCAATAAAATAAGTAGGGTGGCTTGGCGATATGACATCATTTCAATTTTTTTGGGGGGGGGAGTTGAACTCCCTAAGCCCCTGCATTATGTGTTTTTGTAAGCAAAATTTATAAGAAATACTAAAATATGAAGTTTTCAGCCACCCGAAGGGCGGTGTAGCTGTTTACGTATTTACGAGTAGAGCGAGTAGTAATGCGAAGGGACAGCAAAGCAAATACATCACACCCTTTAGAAAATTCAAGGAAATAAATGAAGGTAGCTTAGGCTTTGTGAGTATGATTTGAATTTAAGGTTATACAGATAGTAGCAAAAAGAAAAGTGATTTTTTATGGCTGACCGATGACTCGATTGCGTCTAATTTTTTTGCTTTATAGAGGTTTTCGCCTGCGATTGCGAGTATGTTTTCTATAACTGTACTCCCATCATTAACATAATAACTGATACTAACGGTTAATGTTATTGAACGTTCAGAGTCCACGTCGTTTTTTTACAGGCTGAGTTGTACGTTTAAGAATAGCTTCTATTTTGTTTATATCAACCGTGGGAAAACTAAAGTTAAGCTATTGATATTGTTTTCTTTTGATGGATTAGTGAGGTTTTCTCCATCGGTCATGCATCCAAAACCATTGACTTGGATACTGTCGAACATGGGTCTCCACAGCTTGTGTATAAAAAAGCGCTGCTGCTGCTATTTTTTCTTCAAGAGTTCCTTCCAGAATTGCCGTGTCAAGCGAATCGTGGATATAATACGTATAGGTTCCGTTTTTTTCACGATTCAGGAATATGGGCCAAATAACCGCTTTTGCCCGCACAGCAAGAAGAGCTGGTCCAATATTGACGGCGGTTTCTTGCCCAAAAAAAGGCAGCATAATAGATTCTGATTTATGGGGACGATGGTCTACCAAAAAAGCAACCAAGCCTTTTTTTCGCAGGGCTCTTAGGACGGTGACAGCGGCAAGTCTATGCCCAATCATGGTTGCCCCCTTAGCCTCTCTTTGTTCCGTAATAAATTGTTGTACAGCAGGATTTGGGTATTTGCGAACAACAGATGTGCGTGGGCGATCAGTTGAAATGATATCCCCAAGCATAGACGCTAATAATTCCCATGAACCAAAGTGCCCTGTGGTGGCAACAATTGGCCTGTCGCATTTCTGAAAATCTTCCCAGTTTTTTTGTGTAGGGATAAAGAGTCTTTTGCCTAATTCATCGCAACTAAAATTTTGCGTGTGAAGAATTTCAGCAAAGGAGCAAAAGTTTTCTGAAAAGCTTGCTCTTGCGATTTCTCTCGCTTTATCAGCGCTCACATCAAGATGCTTTTCTATATTACGAGTGGCGAGATTGCGCCGTTCTTTAGAAAAATTCCATACGAAGAATGCAAAAATATTTGCCATCATATAGGTGGGTTTAAATCCAAAAAAACGTATTACTTTTGCGAATAAACGCATACTTATGAGTTGTATTCTATTGATAAGTTTGAGTTCTGTCTCTTTTTTCATTGTTTATATACTTTATTTTTTTATGATTGTTAGTGTTGTTTCATTAGCTATAATGATTATTTTGCCTAAGCGCAAGCTCTTGATGCTTAAGCTTTCTTTTGAACTGCTGTTTGTTTATGTTATAGTCATTCATATATTTAGCGTGAGCAATGAATTGTGAGAAGTTGCAGTGATATATTTATCAGGTATATTTGTATTTGTTTGGGAAAAAACGGTGTTTTGAAATAAAAATTCAAATTTTCTCAAAAAAAGTTCTTTATTGCGATTGTCAAAATGCTTTGAAAGACTTATTGTATTTTAACACATAAGGGAGCTTTTACTTTTTTGTTTTCTTTGTGGGTGGAGTCTCATAAATGAAAGTTCTCATTTAATGGGATTTACGTTGATGTTTTATTGCGGATAAATAAAAAAAAGATAAATGATTGGATATGATTAGCATAGTAAGGATTTTGACGCAATTAACCCAAACTGTATTTGAAATATCGTGCCACGGAGGCAAATTTGAATAATTTACCTAAAAACTTTCTTGTATGGGGGCTCATCGTTCTTGCGATGATGGCTCTCTTTAATATGTTCAATGAGCCGACTACGAGCTCTCAACAAGGTATGGCTTATAGTGATTTTTTAGCTGCAGTTGACCGTGGCGAAATAGCAGAAGTCAATATACAACAAAGAAATATTACGGGTAAAACCCAGACTGGGACTGTGTTTAAATCCTACTCACCTGATGATCCAGGCTTAGTGGAACATCTTCTTAATAAAAAGGTGATTATTAAAGCAGAACCACCAGAACAACAATCATTGCTTGTTTCTTTGCTTATGTCTTGGTTTCCTATGCTTTTGCTTATTGGTGTGTGGATTTTCTTTATGCGCCAAATGCAAGGTGGCGGAGGAAAGGCCATGAGTTTTGGACGATCCAAAGCTCGTATGATTGGGCAAGAGCAAGGCCGAGTGACTTTTGAAGATGTTGCTGGCGTTGATGAAGCGAAAGAAGAATTAGCTGAAGTTGTGGAATTTTTGGCGAATCCGAAAAAATTTACACGCCTTGGCGGTCGTATTCCTAAAGGTGTTCTTCTTGTGGGCCCTCCAGGAACAGGTAAAACATTGCTTGCAAGGGCGGTTGCTGGTGAAGCAGGCGTTCCTTTCTTCTCTATTTCAGGTTCTGATTTTGTGGAAATGTTTGTTGGTGTTGGTGCTTCTCGTGTACGAGATCTTTTCCTACAAGGTAAAAAGAATGCTCCATGCCTTATTTTTATTGATGAAATCGACGCTGTGGGTAGGCAAAGAGGCGCGGGACTTGGCGGCGGACACGATGAACGTGAACAAACCTTGAACCAACTTCTTGTAGAAATGGATGGCTTTGAGTCTAATGAAGGCGTTATCCTTATTGCCGCAACCAATAGACCTGATGTGCTTGACCCTGCGCTTTTGCGTCCAGGTCGTTTTGACCGTCAAGTGGTTGTTTCCACTCCTGACCTTCGTGGCCGTCAACATATTCTTAACGTGCATATTCGCCGTACACCAATTAGCAAAGATGTGAATGTTGATATTCTTGCTAAAGGTACTCCTGGTTTTTCCGGTGCAGACCTTGAAAACTTGGTGAATGAAGCGGCTCTTCAAGCTGCTAAACGTGATAAGAATATGCTTGAAATGTCTGATTTTGAATACGCAAAAGATAAAGTTCTTATGGGTAAAGAGCGTCGTAGTCTTGTTTTGAGTGATGAAGAAAAACGCATCACTGCTTATCATGAAGCGGGGCATGCCCTTGCTGCTGTGAGCTTGCCTGGAACTGACCCTATCCATAAAGTTTCTATTATTCCTCGTGGTCGTGCTCTTGGTGTGACTATGCAATTGCCTGCAGAAGACAGACATGGATATTCCCGTAAGTTCTTACGTAATAGCCTCGTGGTGCTTATTGCTGGTCGTGTGGCTGAAGAAATTATTATGGATGATATAACCACAGGCGCAGGTAATGATATTGAACGGGCTTCTAAAATGGCACGTAAAATGGTTTGCGAGTGGGGTATGAGTGATAAGGTTGGGCCTCAAGCCATTGGCGAAAGCGGTGGCGAAGTTTTCCTTGGTCGTGAATGGGCGCAAAGTGATTCTGTAAGTCAAGCGACGGCACAACTTGTTGACGCTGAAATTAAAGGTCTCATTGATGAAGCTCATAAACGTTGTCATGAAGTTCTCAATTCAAAAACAGATAAACTTCATGCTATAGCGGCGGCGCTTCTTGAACGTGAAACTATATCTGGTAGTGATATTCAATGTATTTTAGAAGATAAACCTCTTCCTCCTTTTGATATAAATGAGACAACATACAAGAAAAATGAGTTAGATAAAAATAACTCTGAACAAAGCGAATCTGGAAATAATAATTCCGAGAGTTCTGCTCAAACTTCTTCTAAACTCGACAAAAAGGAAGATAGCGCAAACGATACTTTTACTTGGGAAGCGGAAGATGCTCAATCTACCCCTAAAACCTCCCTTGAAAAGACTGCGGATAGCGCAGACA
>CAMQVJ010000060.1 GCA_947038175.1 uncultured Desulfovibrio sp. | reverse complement strand
CCCCACATTAAGTGTTTTTCGTAAACGCTGTTTACAAAAAACACTAAAATATGAGGTTTTCAGGTATTCGATGAGCAAAGTCTCTCAAATTGGAATAGCCTAGAATAAGGGATATATGAGCCATATGTTTTTTCAGGAAGGGGGTCTGGGGGAAACCTCATTTTTTTCAAAAAAATGGGGTTTCCCCCAGAAAAATCTTTCTTTCTAAAAAAAAATAGGGTTTTCATTTTATTTATTCATAATAACTAACTGTTATTATTTATGTATTTGTATGTGGTACGGAAATCGCATTAGTAGGAGTAGATATGATTTTAGAAGATAATCCGCCAAGAGCGCATATAACAGATATAGAAAAAAGGGTAGGCTAATCATGCAAAATAACACACAAAATTTACAATCATCCCATGAATTGAGTTCTTTCGTAAATTCCACATTTGCTTGTGCGAATCTCGTGAGTGTCGATTTTCTGACAAAGCGTTTTGTTTCTGCATTTGCGCAGGTGCTTGTGTTGAGTTTGGTGTTTGTGTTGTCTGTGCCAAGCATTGCAGACGCTGTGCGTTTGAAGGATATTTCTAGTATTTCTGGTATTCGTGATAACCAACTTACGGGCTACGGGCTTGTTGTTGGTCTTGGTGGAACGGGAGATACACGAGATGCGTTCACGTCATCGACTCTTACAAATATGCTTGAGCGCATGGGTATTTCTGCTGATTCTGCGACTATTAGGGCACGTAACGTGGCATCTGTAATGGTGACTGCTAATTTACCTGCAACGGCAAAAGCGGGCAGTGCGGTGAACGTGACGATTTCAAGTATTGGTAGTGCATCTAGTTTGCAGGGCGGTGTTCTTTTACAAACTGCATTGTCAGGAATTGACGGTAAGGTTTATGCATTGGCTCAGGGCGCTATCCTTGTGGGTGGTTTTTCAGCTGGTGGCGCTGGCGGTGGTGGTGTGAAGAGCAACGTAACTACTGTGGCATCTATTCCTGGTGGTGCAACGGTTGAGCGTGAAATACCTTTTACATTCAATAGCCAACGTGAGCTTGACATTAATATGCACGTGCATGATTTTTCCACAACTCAAGAAACGGTTGAGCGTTTGAATACAAGCCTTGGCGGTAATTTTGCTAATGCGCTTGATGCTTCTACTATTAAGCTTCAAATCCCACCTGCTTTTCAGGGTAATCTTGTACCACTTATGGCATCTATTGAGAATATTGAAATAAGCCCACAAAATGCGGCGAAAGTTGTTGTCGATGAAAAGTCGGGCACTATTGTTATAGGTAAAGATGTTCGCCTTGCACGTGTTGCGGTTGCGCATGGTAATTTGCAGGTGACTATTCAAGAAAGCACTGCGGTTTCTCAGCCGAATGCTTTTTCACAAGGAACGACTGTGGCTTCTCCTGTGAGTGATGTTACTGCACGTGAAGAAGTTCGAAATTTGAATCTTGTTGAGGGTGCGACTTTGCAAGAACTTGTTGATGGTCTTAATTCCGTTGGAGCAAGCCCACGAGATCTCATTACTATCTTGAGAACTCTTAAGGCGTCTGGTTCTTTATATGCGGATTTGGAGGTTATATAAATGAGTAACGATATGAGCATGATGACAAGCATGGCCATATCTAAGGCCACGCAAGGTAATATAGGCGTTCAACAGGGTAAAGTAACATCTTTAGCAGGTTCACAGGATAAGGAAGCGAAGAAGGCAGAACTTCGTGAAGCAGCAGAAGGCTTTGAAGCCATTTTTATGCAAAAAATGTGGGAAGAAATGCGTGCTTCCATGCCTGAAAATAGCATGCACGGTAGTAAGGAAGAAGAGTATTGGCAGTCCATGTATAGCCAGCAGCTTGGTAAAGATATGGCAGCTAATGGCGGTATTGGCCTTGCTGATATGATGATGGAACAGTTGGCACAAGATAGAGTTGCTTCTCCTAGCGCTCAAAAGCTTACTGAGCGTATGTCAATGGAAGTAAAGCCTGCGCCACTTCTTGCAAATACGGCTGATCCAAAGATTGAATCAAAGGAAAATTCTCCTGTCGCTGTGGCGGCAAAAGCTCCTTCTGTTTTAGAATCAAAGCAAAATGATGTCGGTTCATTGTATGAAAGCATGGAAAACGGTAAAGTTGCTACTGGGGCAGTGACTCAAGGGGCAAGCCCTGTAGAGTCTGGAGCGGTAAATAATGCTTCCGTGCTTGCTTCTGGTGATTCTGCGACAAAAGAAGTAGAAGCTCCGTATCATGCTGAGTCTTATGAAAAGGCGAATGCGAGCGTAGTTGTTACAGATAAAGTAGCGGCTGAAAATGCGCCTAAGGCAAGCCCTGTATTAAGTCAAACTATTGACGAGCTTAATGCTTTGGTTAATTCTGGGAAGACTGCTGAGCCGACAATTGTTCGTACAACCTATATTTCTAATTTACCTGCTTCTGAGCGCAAGAATGCTATTTTAGATAGAAATGGCAAGATATCTTCTGAGCATATGGCGACTATCACCGCTGCGGACACTGCAAATGCAGAAAAAGCAAATACAACGGCAGGGGTGCTTGGTAATCGTGAAAGAACTTTACAATCTAAGCCTGCACAAGTAAGCGGCCAGGTGAACGGTCAAGTGAACGGTCAAGGTATGAGCGAATATCCTGAAGACCTTATGGCCACAAAAGCGGACGAAAAGGCAAAGCCTGTTATTGCAGAAGCTCCAAAGGCAGACGCTGATGTCCTTGCAGGGATTCAGTCCCGTTATGTTTCAAAGAATGAAGGACAGCCTACAAAGAAGGATTTAGCTACAGAAGAAATGATGGCTTATTTTGCGAAGCATGCTCCTAAGTTTCCAACGTATAATGATGTGAATGCAGAATTGACAGGACTTTTGGAAAGGGGTTCAAGCCGTGAGATGAATACACTTGTAGCGAGCAATCAAATAAGTAGTGTTCCTGCACCGCAATCTGCTCACCCTGTGACGAATCTTGTGAATTTAGATGTACCAGCGGTGGCAGTTGCTAGTAATAGCAATCAAATGATTCAAAATAGAGGCAATACTATGCCTGTGTTTAGCTCTATGCCAAGTCTTGATGAGGCTTTACGGTCTGGTGCGCTTATAGCGTCTCTTAGTCCTGAAGAAATTAGAGCTGCGCAATCTCGTTCCACTTCTAGAGTGAATACAAATGTTGCTCCTCTTGTAAATAGCAATATGAGTAAGTTGCTCCAAGATGTAGACGCAAAAATGAATAATGCGCCAAACGCTAGTAACGCCAGTGTTGCCAGTGTTGCAAACGTTGCCAGTGCTACAAATAGCGCAGCAAATGCAATCGGCGGCCCACAAATATCTCAACCAGCTCACGCTTTACCTAATAATAAGGTGAGCGGAATAAGCCCTCTTCTTGAAATGCAAGCTCCTTTAGCAAATGGTGAGCTTCGTTCTGGCTTTGGCTGGCGTTTAGATCCTTTTTCTAAGGAACGAGCATGGCATACAGGCATTGACATTCAAGCGAGCGCTGGAAGCAATGTGAATGTTGTTCGTGAGGGCGTTGTGAGTTTTGCAGGCAAAGATGTAGAGCTTGGTAATATGGTTATTGTTGATCATGGTGATGGTATGCAAAGTGTTTATGGACATAATGCGGAACTCCTCGTCAAAGAGGGAGAAAAAATTTCCGCTGGCACAAATATTGCAAAGGTTGGTATGAGTGGTAGAGCTGCTGGAGCACATTTACATTTTGAAGTTCGTCATAACGGTCTTTCAATAAATCCAGAGCCTTACCTTTCAAAGACAAATGCTTAATAAAATAGTTGCAATGTGTTCAAATAACATAAGAATAGGAGTTTACTATGTTCCCCATTTTGAAAGAAACACTCTCTCGCCAGGTCAAAGCAATGGATCTTATGGAAGAGTTATTAGAGGAAGAATTTTCCCTTCTTATGGCACGTGATACCGACGCAATAATGACACTTGAGTTTTCTATACATGAACTTTTACGTCAATTGGCTTCAGAAAAAGAAAGTATTATTCGTTTTCTTGGTGGTGGTAAGCTTCATGATTATGCACAAATGCTGCCTAATGACAAGAAAATGACTATTCTTCAGCTTTGGCATGAAATTGATAAAAAAGAGCAAACTTGTTCAAAACAAGCTTCTAAAAATACACAGCTTTCTTTGGGGCTTTTAGACCAAAGCAAAGAGCTTCTTAATTACTTGCATGAACGTATTGTGCCACCACAAAGAACGGCGTATAGCCGCAAGGGTGTGTATACTCAAAGTCGTCCGCAAGCAAGCATGATTAATGGACGTTTTTAATTTTTTTGTTGAATAGAATTTAGTTATCGGAGTTTTTTATGAGTGGAATAGGCGGACTACTAAATACAGGCAATAATGCACTGAAGGGCTCTCAAACAGCTATTAACGTTACAGGTAACAATGTTGCTAACGTTAATACTGTTGGCTATTCTAGGCAGTCTGTTCGCTTCCACGAAGCTGTACCAACGGATTGTTATCCAGGGCAAATTGGTAATGGGTCTTATGTTCAGGAAGTATATAGAAATTTTGATAGATTTTTAGAAAACTCTTTTCTTGACCAAAACAGCCAGGCAAACATGTGGATGGAACAAGCTGCGATTATGTCTAGTGTTGAAAGCGTTTTCAACGAATCCAACACAAGCGGTATCCATAGCCAAATGAGTGACTTTTTTAGTTCATGGTCAACCCTAAGTACAACACCTGATAGCGCATCGACTCGTGAAGCTCTTTTAGCTCAATCTAAAAACATGACAGCTCTTTTTAAAGACACCATGTCCTCTTTAGAAAGAACGAAAGAGGAAATGAATCAGTATATTGAGCAAGGTGTGTCCGCTGCGAACGATATTATTGCGCAGATTGCTAATATTAATGGAGAAATAGCAGAACACCATAATCCTCCTTATACAAATGCAAATACTCTTTTAGACCAAAGAGATAGGCTTGTACGTGAGCTTGGAACACTTGTTGATATCAAAGTGCAAGACAGAGGCCCAGACGATTTTAGTATTTATCTAAAAGAGGGGATGCCTCTTGTTGAAGGTCAAGTCACTTTCAAGCTGAGCAACGAAGGGCCTTTTTACGAAAATGATACAAAGAATTTTGAAGGCGAGCTTATTATCGAAGGTGAAGACCATCGTGAATATACTTTAGAATTTATCAATGAAACGGAATTTAGAGTTTCTAGTGATGGTGGTAAAACATGGGCAACTGACCCTAAAGGTCAATCTGTTTTTACTGCGCCTCCAGTGGGAGAACAACTCAAAATAGGCGACCTGAAGATATCTTTTGAAGGTGGCGGCTATACTGAGGGTGAAACTCCTCGCTTTGACATGGGTGATAGATTCTATGTTGTGCCAAAAGATAATATTCAATGGCATCAGCCAACTCGTGACCCTATTGACGTTAGTAAAACAGTTAATATGGAAAGCATTGGCGGAAAGCTTGGTGCGTATATTAGCTCACGTGACACCGCTATTGGTGAATATCAAGATCAACTTAATGCGCTTACCAATAGCCTTATTTGGGAAGTGAACCGTGCCCACAGCCAAGGTACTGGTCTTGAGCCTTTTACGCAAAATATAGGCACCACAATTGTTGATGACCTCAATATGCCTCTTGGTAGTTCCTATCAAAATATTGCATATAATGATCGCCTCACTGGTGGTAACCTCAATATGTTCTTTTTCGATACGGAAGGAAAGCCTCTCGTTGCTGGCGAACTGAACTTCAATCCCGACCCTACCAGCACAGAACAAATGAATTTTGACCCAGAAAAACATAGCCTTCGTGATGTAGTTGATGCCGTGAATAGAAGTTATAAAGATGATACGGGCAAACAATTAATCACTGCGAGCATTCAAGGTGGACAACTTCAAATGGTTGCCGCTGAAGGTGTGAATTATAAAATGGGTTCTGATACCACAGGATTGTGGGCAGCGCTTGGAGTGAACACCTTCTTTGCTGGTGATAATGCCAATAATATTGAAGTGAACCCACATATACTTGATAATCCAGAGCATGTGAATGCTCAAAGTATTGACGGATCAGGCGAAGGCGAAACAGGGGATGGATCGATTGCTAACCTTATTGCTAAACTAGCAACGGAAGGCGTCGAGATTTCAACCACATGGTCAACTAGCAAAGATACCTTGCTTGGGTATTATGCTGGTACAGTCGGAAAAGTGGGTGCTGACGCTAGAAATGCGAATTTCAATGCCAAATACTATTCAACTCTTGCTTCTGAGCTTGCCAACCAAAGCCTTTCAAAATCAGGCGTAAACCTTGATGAAGAAATGCTACTACTTATCAAATTTCAACATTCGTATACTGCGGCTGCAAAACTTATTACAACAGCCGATGAAATGTTCCAAACAGTACTTGGACTCAAGACTTAAAAAAGGGGTTTTACATGCGCGTAACACAAGGCATGATGTATAATGATATGCAATACAATATGAATAGAGTATTGTCTGACTATATGGAAAGTAACTATCAAGGTGCGACCCAAAAACGTATTAACCGTCCTTCTGATGACCCTACTGGTTCTGTGCGAGTCTTATCCTACAGAGCTTCCCTTGAAAGTACGGCGCAATATATTGATAACTCAAAGAATGCCGCTAGTTGGCTTTCTAGTACGGATGCAGCTCTTATGCAAGCTCAAGTTATTCTTCAGAAAATAACAGGCCTTGCCGAACAAGCAGCAACAGAAACCCTAGAAGGTAAAGACCGTTTGAATATAAGCTTTGAGCTCAAAGAATTGTTTGGGCAGCTTATGAATATAGCGAATACAGAATTTGCTGGTGATCACCTCTTTGCTGGACACCAAACAGGTGACCATGCTTATGAGGAAGGTCTGGGGGTAATGTCAGAAAGCGCTGAAGTTGCTGGTGTTACTTTTGATGTGGACGGAGCCTTGGATAAAACGGCTATGATACGCTTCCCTGATGGTGGAGTTGTTGATGATCCTTTGCCTGCCGATCTTAAATATGAATATTCCAAAGATGGTGGCGCAACATGGGAAACAAAAGTTCTACCCGCAGGAACAACACCTCCCACCCTCGATATTGATGGAGCGCAAGTAACATTTGGTGATAACAATCCTGATGATGCCACCGCAGCTCTTCCTGTGACTTTAACTGCGTTCGATGCTGGTGCGGAAATATCTCCAAGCAATGGAACTATGCTTTACGTGCGTAAATCAGCAGAATATGTAGGTGATGATAACGATGCACCGCCTGAAGTTGATATTTTTGGTAATGCGGATCTTCCTGGTGGTGGCGGAAAGAAAATAAGCGCTGAAGCTGACGGTAAATTTACCAGCAACGTGCAAGTTCGTATCGATGACGATGCGCAAGTCAATGCCGATGGCACAGTGAACTATTCCTATAGTAAAGATAATGGTCTTACATGGGAAAGTGCTACCGCCACAACAAGAGCGGGAGACACCTCTGTTCGTCTTAATATTCCAGGTGGTTATGTTGACCTTGCCGTGGGCGGCGATGGCAAGCTTCCCGCAGGACAGCAATTAGTGATACGACCAAACCGTGCTTCGGATATTGGACACGAAATCTCAAAAGACGAATACCTTGATGTAACCAATTCAGGGAAAGATATTTTTGGCGGAACGTACAAGACAAAAGGCGATGAGCTTGCCACCGTAGTTGGTGGGCCTAATATTTTTGAAAGCGTTGCTGACCTTATCGCATGGACAGAAACCAATAACTCTGATGGCTGTGCCGAAGCCTTAGAAACTTTGAAAACAAGCAGCGAGCACTTACTCACCCAATTGGCGAAAGTCGGTGGTAAAGAAAACCGTGTGAGTCTTAACGTTTCTATACTTGAATCCCACACCGATGACCAAAAAAGCAGAATGAGTTCTATTGAAGATATCGACATTAGTGAGCTGAGTATCAAACTTAAAAAAGAACAAATGGCGTATCAGACTGTTCTACAATCATCAAGCATGGTTATGAACTTAAGCCTTCTCAACTATATGTAAAGTAAAGAGCTTTCTTCTCGCCCTTACATTATTTCAATATTTGACTATTTCAATTTATTTCAATATTTGATTATTTCAATTTATTTCAATATTTCGATTTATTTTTTGGGAGGCTCTGCCTCCCATACCCTCCGCAAAAGGACATGATGTCCTTTTGAAACCTCATATGTGAGTATTTCTTATAAGCTTTGTTTACAATAAATACGCAAGCAGAGAGTCAAGGCGGAGAGTTCAACTCCCCCCAAAGCAAATTTGATAACGACCTCATATTATATGTGTGCACGATGAAAAAGACCTAAGGATATTATATGCTTATACTTACAAGAAAAGCAGGCGAAAGCCTTTATATTGGCGACGGAATAAAACTCACCGTGCTTGGCACACAAGGCAAACAAGTTAAGCTTGGTATTACCTTGCCTAGCTCCATGACTGTGTACCGAGAAGAAATTTATGAGCTCGTTATGGCAGATAATACCCTAGCACGCCAAAGCAAAAAAGATAAACTAAGTGCCAAAGATATGCCAAAAGTTCATTCCATCGAAACCAGGTTAGGTATGAAAGAAATTAAAGAAGACAATATTATCTTCTTTCCAAAAGGACTTATTGGCTACGAAGATGAACAACACTTCACGCTATTGCATTTAGATGAAGATTCTCCTTTCTTCCTTCTACAAAGTACCAAAACACCTGACCTTGGACTTATTGTTACTGATCCGTATGTCTTCCTCGATGATTATAGTGTCAAAATCAATGATTCAGAACAAAAAGCTATTGAAGTAGAAAGCTCTAATGACGTATGCGTTTTTGTAACAGTAACCATTCCATATGGTAAACCCGATCAGGCAACGCTTAATCTTTCTGGCCCCCTCTTCGTAAACCATGAAAAACGCTGTGCCATGCAAATTCCGCAAGATGTGAAGACTACTAAAGTCCTTATATCTGATTGTGATAAATAAGCGCTAATATAGGCGCTAAGGCAGAAGCCAATAGCTAATAAAAAAAGCATAAAGAATTATAATAGCCCCATATGACTCGTCATATGGGGCTATTTTGTGCCAATTTTGTGTCTGGAAGCAAGGTGAATTATATCAGCTCTGCTTAGATGTTATTTTTCTTTTTTGGGAGGCTCTGCCTCCCACGCCTCCGCTTTTTGGGAGGCTCTGCCTCCCACCCTCCGCCTAAGGGATTGAATCCCTTAGGAAACCCCATTAGTTATAATCGTTGATGAACAAAGTTTACAAAAAAACACTCACTCACTCACTCACTCACTCACTCACTCACTCACTCACGGACGGCGTGGCGGTTTGCGCTTATGAACATAGCGCCATTACGCAAAGGGCAGTTTAGATAATAGAGAGCAATACCGTGAGTCGTTAAGCACGTATGAAAATAGAATGGAAATGAGCATGAAAGATGAGTGGCATGTATCAAGACGAATGGGTATGTATGAAGATAGAATGGACATGAAAGATGCGTGGTATGTTAAACAAAAAAGCTCTATGGCACAAATACCATAGAGCTTTTTGAATATATAAGGAAAAGGGACTAGATGTCGCCTTCTGCTTCTTTAGACTTGTCTTTAGCCATAACTGACAAGATTGAGAAATTGGTCTTGTAAACAATGCTCACGCCTTCAGGCAACTTCAAATCAGCAGCACGAAGGTTTGTTCCTAAATCAAAGTCAGTAATCTCAACTTCAACAAAACGTGGCATCGCTTCAGGTTTAGCTCTAAGAATAACTTCTTCACGGTAAATTTCCATCTTGCCGCCGCCCTTAACACCGATAGAAGTACCAGTGAATTTAAGGCGAACTTTGATGTCAATTTCTTTGTTAAGATCCACACCATAAAAATCGAGGTGTGTGAAGTTACCTTTGATATGATGGTATTGAGCATCCCAAATAAAAACTGGGTAAGAAACTTTATTTCCATTGTCTTCAATTTCTAAATTGAAAACGTTGGTACGGCCCACTTGCCCATAAATTTTATTCAATGGGTTTGTTTGCATTTGTACAAGAATATTTGTTCCATCGGGCGTATAGTACACACCTGGCACAAGTGCCTCAGTACGCAAACGACGGTTAGGCCCCTTACCAAGGGCATCACGTTTTTGCACGGAAAGTGTTTTCATCTCTGACATGTTAATCTCCTTAGTGTACTCACACGCCTATTTTATAGGACGTTGCTTATATATGTTCTGTAGGCTTACAAAAATAAAGCGCTAACAGATGAACTATCATGGATATTGCGAATACTTTTTGCTAAAACACCCGCCATACTAACCACTTGCAATTTTCCACATTCTAAAGCCTTGTCACCAAGGGGAATCGTGTCTGTAACAACAACTGAGCTAAAAGGCGCGTCATTCAATCGCTGAATAGCAGGGCCTGATAAAACAGGGTGTGTTGCACAAGCATGAACTTCAGAAGCTCCGTTTTGCAGTAAAACATCTGCTGCGGCACAAATAGTACCAGCAGTATCAATCATATCATCAACTAAAACCGCAATTTTGCCTTCAACGTCGCCAATAACATGAGTTGCTGTGGCTTGGTTTGGGCGATCGCGTCGCTTGTCAATAATAGCAAGGCCTGCGTCAACTTTTTTTGCAAAAGCTCTCGCTCTTTCTACACCACCAGCATCAGGAGAAACCATAACAAGTTCTCCACGAAGGTGGCCTAAATGTTGCAATAAAACAGGAGCGGCATACAAGTTATCAACAGGGCAGTTGAAAAAGCCTTGAATTTGTCCTGCGTGTAAGTCGACGGTAACGATACGTTGTGCGCCAGCTACGCTTAGAATGTCAGAAACAAGCTTTGCACTGATAGGGGCACGAGGACTTACTTTGCGATCTTGACGGGCATATCCAAAATAAGGAATAACCGCCGTAATGCGACCAGCGCTTGCTCTTTTTAAAGCATCAAGCATAAGGCTTAGTTGCATGAGATTTGTATTGGCTGGATAACATGTAGGCTGTATAACAAATACATCCTGTCCACGTACACTTCCGCCAATCTCAACACGAAGCTCACCATCACTGAAAGTTTCAGTGAGAGTAGGGGTTAATGCACATCCTAGATGATCAGAAATATCTTCTGCCAACTTAGAGTTCGCTGTGCCGGTGAGAATTTTCATATCCCCATACATGGAAGGACACCTTTTTTTTTCGTGTTGAAAGAAAAATGGCTGGGACGGAAGGGTTTGAACCTTCGAATGGCGGTACCAAAAACCGCTGCCTTACCGCTTGGCTACATCCCAACAAATTACAAAGTGGAGTTTACACGTTGTCTAAACATATTTCAAGTAAAATTATCAGAATTTTTGATTTTTTATCAAAATTTCAATGGGGTCATAGATTTGTATTCTATTAACGGCGTCATTGAACGTTTTGCTCAAAATTCTTATGGCGTCTTTTGCTTTCTGGTGACTTCTAAAAAGTCCAAAAAGAGAAGAACCACTTCCACTCAAAAGGGCAACGGATGCTCCATTCAAAATGAGCTCCTTTTTTATTTCTCCCAAGAAGGGATACTCTAAAAAAACTGGAATCTCAAAATCGTTTTCCCAAAAGAATTCTTTTAGGAAACAAGAACGCTGATTTTTATCGAAAGCTGCAATCTCTGTCAAGTCTTTTCTTGCTTCGTCTCGTCTTAAAAAAGCCCATTTTGTGCTTATTTGCATGTAAGGGTTTATAAGGACTAGATATAAATTTTCTAAACTTAAAGTGACAGGCTCTAAAATATCGCCGATTCCTGTCGCTTTACAAGGGGTATTTATGAGGAAAAAGGGTACATCCGCCCCTATCTTCGCTGAAAGGGTGAAAAGTTTTTCTTGCGTGAGTGGTTGAGGATTTTTTCCTTGCAAGTAACAAAGGAGAGCTGCGGCATCAGATGAGCCACCCCCAAGCCCCGCACCGTGAGGAATTCCTTTCTCTAAGGTGACATGAATTTTTGGGCTGAATCCTGTTTCTTTAGAATAAAGTGCATACGCTTTTGTGAGGGTATTATCTTCTAAAGCAATGCCCTCAGTTGTGCAGTCTACGCTTATACATACGCTGTCATTCTCTCTTGACACGTCCCCCGTCTCTTCAATGTCTAGGACGTCATAAGGGACGCTGAGGGGGTAAAATAAGGTATCTAAATCATGGTAGCCGTTCTCACGCTTTCCAGTGATTCTAAGATATAAATTTACTTTACAACCGCATTGTATTTTCATGACCCACCTATGCTAAAATCTTTTTTCTTTTTTTATGGGTAGGAAGCTTCGCTTTCCCCCTATACCCCCCTATCAGCAGGGGTATGATACCCCTGTACCCCCATATAAATAAAGCTAAATAAACTCTTCCCTCTTTAATAAGGAGCAAGCTAATCGCTTTTTCAGGAAGGGGCGTGGAGGAAAAATCTTTTTTCTTTTTTTATGGGTAGGAAGCTTCGCTTTCCCCCCATACCCCCCTATCAGCAGGGGTATGATACCCCTGCACCCCCATATAAATAAAGCTAAATAAACTCTTCCCTCTTTAATAAGGAACAAGTTAATCGCTTTTTCAGGAAGGGGGCGTGGGGGAAAACTCATTTTGTGCTACAAAATGGGGTTTCCCCCACAAAAATTCCAAAACTCTTTCCTCTTTAACGAGGAACAAGTTAATTGCTTTTTCAGGAAGGGGGGCGTGGGGGGAAAACTCATTTTGTGCCACAAAATGGGGTTTCCCCCCACATAAAACTCTTTCCAAAAAAAACAAATGTAACTTTTACTCTAAAACTTCTCTAAAGCGTTTTTGTAGAGCGAGCATTTTTGTTTGTTTGTCTTGGAAATCGAGAGCACGTTCTTTTTCTTGTGTAACGACGGCTTCTGGCGCACGGGCGACGAAGTTTTCGTTGCTTAGTTTTGCGCTGATACCGTTGAGTTCTTTTTCTATTTTTCCTAATTCTTTTTCTAGTCGTGCGAGTTCTGTGTTGAAATCGAGAACCCCTTCGAGTATGACGGCGATTTCGCTGCCTTGCACAACGTGACTGGCGGAGGCTTTTGGTGGCACGGCGTCTGCGTCGATGACGAGGTTTTCGAGGCGAGCGAGGAACATAATCCATGGGCGTGATGCTTCGAGGATATTTTTTTGTTCTTCGCTGTCGGGCCTGAATATGGCGGATAGCTTGAGTGCTGGCGCTATATTGAGCTCTGAGCGAATGGTGCGAATAGTGCCTATGCAGTCTTGAATGTAAATCATTTGTTCTGATTCTTTTGGCCTTAGGCATTCGGGGCGATTTGCTGGTCGAAGTTCGAGGGCAAGATCTGTGCCTTCGTTGCCTGGTAGGGCTTGCCAAATTTCACAAGTAACAAATGGAATGATTGGATGTAAAAGGGCGAGGGTCTCGGAGAGAACGGTGTAAAGCACAAAGGAGGCTTCGGCTTTTTGTTCGTCTGAGCCTTTGAAATCGCCTTTGATAAGTTCAAGGTACCAATCGCAAAACTCGTTCCATAGGAACTTGTAAAGAATTTGTGCCATATCGTTGAACTTGTAGGCGTTTAATGCGTTTTCGCTGTCGGTCTTTACTTCTTCAAGGCGATGGAGAATCCATTGATGATGTAGGGATTTTACTTCGCTGAAGGGCATGCTTTTGGGCTTTTCTGTACCGAGATTCATGAGGGCGAAACGTGCGGCATTCCAGAGTTTGTTCACAAAATGTCGATAGCCTTCAATGCGTTCTTCGGATAGGCGAATATCACGCCCCATGGCGGCAAAGGCTGTGAGTGTGAAGCGAAGGGCATCTGCTCCGAATTTGTCTATCATATCGATAGGGTCGATGCCATTGCCTGCGGATTTCGACATTTTCTTGCCGTGCTGGTCACGAACAAGGGCGTGTATGTAGACTTGTTTGAAGGGGATTTCGTCCATGAAATGTTGCCCCATCATAATCATGCGAGCTACCCAGAAAAACAAAATATCAAATGCGGTGACAAGTACACTTGTGGGGTAGAATGTTTTGAGGTCTTCGGTGTTTTCAGGCCAGCCCATTGTGGAGAAAGGCCAAAGCGCAGAGGAAAACCATGTGTCTAAAACGTCGGGATCTTGCTCAATATGGGAAGAACCACATTTTGGGCATTTTGTTGGATCGGTTTCAGAAACAATGAGTTCTTCACAATCGGCACATGTCCAAGCAGGTATGCGATGCCCCCACCATAATTGACGGCTGATGCACCAATCTCTAATATTATCAAGCCAGTTGTAATATGTTTTTGTCCATGTTTCTGGCAAAATTTCGATTTGGGAAGGAACGGCCGCACGAGCCTTAGGAGCGAGCTTTGTTGTGGCTACAAACCATTGAATAGAAGGGTAAGGTTCGATGACAGTTTGACAGCGATAACAAGTGCCTACGCTGTGGTCGATTTCTTCTACTTGAAGAAGAACTCCCATGGCGTCAAGGTCTTTGACTATTTGCTCTCTGCACGCCTCACGGGTGAGCCCTGCATAAGAGCCTGCTTCTTCGGACATATTCCCTTTGTCGTCGATAACTTGTATGAACTCAAGGGAGTGATTGTTACCTAAATTCCAGTCATTAGGGTCGTGACAAGGCGTTACTTTGAGCGCACCTGTACCGAATTCTTTGTCAACGTATCTATCTGCAATAATGGGAACAGGGCGGTTTACAATAGGTACTATGATGCGCTTGCCTACAAAATCTTTGTAGCGCTCGTCATCGGGGTACACGCATACGGCGGAGTCACCTAATATAGTTTCAGGGCGGCTTGTGGCTATAATAATATGTCCACTGCCGTCTTCAAGTTCGTATTTTACATGCCATAAAGCGCCCTTTTGTGGGCTGTGCTCAACTTCATCATCTGCAAGGGCAGTGTGACAACGAGGACACCAGTTGACAATATATTTTCCCTTATAAATAAGGTCGTCTTGATAGAGCTTTACAAAAACTTTGCGCACCGCTTTAGCAAGATTTTCGTCCATGGTGAAGCGTTCACGTGTCCAATCGACAGACGAGCCAAGATAGCGGATTTGTTCAAGAATACGTCCGCCGTATTCTTCCTTCCATGCCCATACTTTTTCGAGGAATTTTTCACGCCCTAAATCATGTCGAGAAATACCTTCTTTAAGGAGGGCTCTTTCTACCACGTTTTGCGTAGAAATTCCTGCATGGTCTGTGCCAGGCACCCAAAGGACTTTTTTCCCTTTTTGGCGAGCGTGACGTGCAAGAACGTCTTGTAATGTTTGGTTAAGGGCATGCCCAATATGTAAAACTCCCGTCACGTTAGGCGGAGGAATAACAATGGAATAAGGCTCTGCGTCTGAATCCATATCGGGTGTAAAGGTGTTGTTTTCTTCCCATAGCTTGCGCCAATAGGTTTCTACATCTTTGGATTCATAAGCTTTTGGTAATTCTCTAACAGACATGGGGCGCCTCATTTACACTCGAATAAAGTGGGGTGAAATAGTTTGACTAAAATAAATTTGTACTAAAATAAAATAGGTAGGGAAATGTATATGTTATTCCAGTTTTGGAGGTTCCGCCTCTTACGCTTTCCGCTAAAGGACATGATGTCCCCCAAAAAAGGAATTTAGAAACACATTCGAATAAACAGAGGAATAAACATCCTAATAAATAGAGGTCAGAATATTTAATCTGAAAAAGTATAGCAAATTTCTTTTTGCTTTTGAAGTGTAAAAAAGCGTTTTAAATTATTTTTTTACCACTTTAGCAAAATCGGAAGCTTCAATTCCCTCTGGAGCGCCTTGCACAAAAAGGCTGATGAGGGTGTTTTCACCCTTTGGAGTTATGCTCACAATGCGTGCATCAAATTCCAGTCCGTCCTCGGTGATGACAGTGCAAAGTTCCCTCTCGGTGAAGCGTGTAGCGTCCTCTGGGTCAAAAAGCGCATACACCCACCAATCACCTGAATTTTCAGGCATAATTTCATAAAGAGCGGTGTCTTTTTTTACATACTCACCCAGGCTAACAAGGACTTTTCCCATCTTGCCCGATGTGTTTGCGTATAAATATTCATTACGTATGAGGCTTTGCACTTCTTTATGTTGCTCTTCTAAATAGCGGTATAAAATACCAAAAGGGCTATTCAAATCAGCGCTTATCTTTCGTATTTTTTTATCAAGAGTCGCTCGAATAAGACTAGCTTTTTGCAGGCTTTCTTCCAACTTCTTCATATCAAGGGAGGCCTGCTTTTCCTTTGCTACAAAATCCTCACGGGGCAGACCTTTTTCATCGTGATTCGCAGGGTTACGCATTTGCAATTGCAACCTAGAATGGGCATAACTACCTTGCTGGTAAAGCTTTTGCGCCTTCGTTTCATTCTCTAAAAGCACCTTGCGCTCAGCGTTCAATGTATCAAAAATATCCCCAAGCAATGGTTTGAACTTTTGCTTGAGTGTTCCTGAATTATGTCGATTCTCTTGGAAAAAAGTAAGATATCCTCGTATAATACTGTTCTGCTCTCGGATATGGCTAGGGTCAAAACGCAGAAGCGCATCACCATTCTGTATACGTGAGCCCTCAGCAAAAGGAAGCTCCACCACAAGCCCATCAACAGGAGACTTTACAATATATCTCGCTCCCTCAATTCGCGCGCTGATACTCGCCGTCTCAAGTCCAACTAGAAAAAGAAGCAAAAGTATACCAGCACACAGGCTTATTCCAATAATAAGCGTTCTGCGTTCAGGGCTTTTCCTCTTTATAATAGCAAGAGAGTCGTTAACTTTGTTCTGCATGGTAGGCGGTAGTTCTTTCATAAGGGCACTCCTTCATCTAAAATAAGAAGAATATGGTTAAAAGCAATGGGGTAAAAGTTTTCATTTTTTATTTTGGGGAGATGAGCTCCTGCCTTGGCTCTCTGTTTACGTATTTACTCATTATTCGCAAACGTAAACGGCTTTGGTCGCCTTTGGTAGGCAACCCCACAGCTTTAACTAATCGCAATCGTGGGCTATGTGTTTTCCCAAAGGACATTATGCAAAACAGAGATATATTATAACTATGCAAGAAATGGGCAAAAATAATATAGGAATATTTTTCCTCTTTCTTGAGACACTTACGGAACATTTCACACTCTATAACTACCTGAGATATAGTGAATAAACGTTTTTTAAGGAAAGGGGGTCTGGGGGAAAACCACGTTTTTTTCAAAAAAACGTGGTTTTCCCCCAGAAGAAATCCTAAAAAAAAAATCGTTTCTTCCTTCTATAACTGACCCCGGGGCCAGTTAAGTAGGAA
>CAMQVJ010000059.1 GCA_947038175.1 uncultured Desulfovibrio sp. | reverse complement strand
AACGCCGGCCTGTCACGTCGGAGGCCGAGGGTTCAAGTCCCTTCCGTTCCGCCATGCGTATAAGAGTTATTTTATAACTCACAATATAAACGCTCATTTTATGTTTTTTTCCTTGACAATCTAAGGAAAAAGAGTCATCTTATCTGAGTGAACTTTGCATAGACCTAACGGTTTATGTCTGCGGAACGGTAGTTAAGTCGGTTATAACGCCGGCCTGTCACGTCGGAGGCCGAGGGTTCAAGTCCCTTCCGTTCCGCCATTTTTCAAAGCCCTGTCTAACAGGGCTTTTTTTTTACCTTGTTCTATTCGTGGATATTTAAAATCATCCCATGATTCCAATATTACCCTCTTGGATAAAACTGGCATGACTGGTAAAACGGGCATGACTAACAAAACTGGCAAAACTGGCACACAAACAAAACTTAACATATATTATAATGAATGACGTTTGAAGGATTTCATATGAGAATAGTATGTTTATTTCTTTTAATTTTTCTTAGCTCTTGTGCTTTAGGCGATCAGGGGACACTTCGCAATCCAAGCGCAAAACAAAAGAGAATTTTTTTTGCTAATATCGCCAATGGCGATGTGCTATTCATTGAAAATTTTCTTATGAAATACGACGCACAAAATGCAGAGCTTCAAAACGGCATCACGCCCATTATGGCTGCGGCTCGCTTTGGGCATACGGACATTGTTCAAAGGCTTTTAGATGCTGGCGCAAATATCAACGCAGTGTCCGAGCAGGGCTGGACTGCTAGTAGCATATCCATATTTTTTGGGCATAAAGATACCCTTGTCTTTCTTATGGCAGCTAAGGCTGACCCCAATCTTGGCGATAATCAAGGCAATAGACCTTTACATTTTGCTTGCCAACAAAAAGATTCTGTACTTACACAAATTCTTTTACAGTATGGCGCTCAAAAAGATATCCAAAACAATAAGGGCCTAAGCCCGCTGCACATTGCAGCTATCCACGGAAACGAAAAAGCGGCTCAACTGCTCATTTCTTATGGTGCGTCCATTCAAGTGGCGGACTATAAAAACACGAGCCCACTTTGGCTAAGCCTTGCCTTCGACCATAAGCGTGTCACAAAGCTCCTCATATCCCACGGTGCGCGGTTATATAAAGAAAGTGACTGGGGCTATACCCCGTATCTCATGATAAAGAATAAGCAAAATATGCACAAAGAATAATACTTCCCTTTATAATTTAAAAAGAAACAGCATGGTAAATACCATGCTGTTTTATTTTTTTCAGGAAGGGGAGAGTTCGAGAGGGGAAACCTCATTTTTAAAAAATGGGGTTTCCCCTCTCGAAAGAAATATCTCTTTAGAAAAATCTCATATAGCCTTGTAGTATAATGACAACAAGCGCAAAGGGAAGGACATAGGTTAGGTATGCACGTAGAAAGCGGGGGAATTTTGTGCCAACGCCTGTGTCTGCTTCTTTTACGAAGTTGTCAAAGCCCCAGCCGTAGCGGCTTGTGCAAAAAAGGAGTACAACGAGTGCGCCTATTGGTAGAACATTATTGCTCACGATGAAATCTTCCAAATCAAGAATATTAGAACCTTCGCCAAAGGGCTGTACATCTGCCCATAGATTGAATCCTAGAATACAAGGTAGCATGAGGAAGAATAAGAGAACGCAGTTGACGTTCAAGGCCTTTTTACGAGACCAGCCCCAAGAGTCGATGCTGTAGGAAATAATACTTTCAATAACAGCTATGACTGTGGTTAAAGCGGCGCACGCCATGAAAACAAAGAAGAGTATTCCCCAGAAGTAACCGCCTGCCATTGCATTGAAAACATTTGGTAACGTGATGAAGATGAGTGGTGGCCCTGCGTTTGGTTCAATTCCAAAGGTAAAGCATGCAGGAAAAATGATGACACCTGCCATGATAGCAACAAAGGTGTCGAGGGCTGCGATGTGTACGGCTTCACCTGTAAGGGAGCGATTTTTGTTGAGATAGCTCCCAAAAATCATCATACCCCCCATGCCAACGCTCAGGGTGAAGAATGCTTGTGTCATGGCGGCATTGAGTAAATTCCAAATGCCTGCTTCTTTTGCTCGTTCTAAATCAGGTGCAAGGAAAAACGCAAGGCCTTCTTTCGCTCCTGAGAGAAGAAGAGAGTTCACCGCTAAAACAATAAGTATGGCGAGTAAGCCTATCATAAGAATTTTTACAATGCGCTCTGCTCCTTTTTGGAGTCCCATAGAGCACACACCAAAACCAATGAATAAAACTCCAAGTGACCATAAAAACATTGGAATAGGCTTATCAAGGGTGTTTGTAAAAAAGGAAGCTACTTGCTCGGGGTTCAGTTCTGAAAGCTCACCTGTTACCATGTAGTAGCAATACGAAGTAAGCCAACTAGCCACAGGGATATAAAACATCATAAGCACCATAGGGCCAACATAACCGAACCAACCAAATTTAGCCCATATGGAATTTTTTGTTGATAAGTCTTTGAAGGCTCTTCCCATGGTTTTTTGTGAGGCACGCCCTGCGGAGAATTCCATTACCATGATGGGTAGACCTACCGCAAGCAAAAAGAAAAAATACGCAATAAGAAATATAGCACCACCGTACTGCCCTGCTATATAAGGGAATCGCCAAATATTGCCTAAACCAATAGCACAACCCGCTGATAAAAGTAAAAAGCCAAGGCGTGAAGCTAATTGTTCTCTTTCTGAATGATCCATTCCAATATCCTTTTATAATATTACCTGTAACATCGAAAAATCTTATCTACGCAAATTATTCTATTCTAAAAACTCTAAAATAACCTTTTCTAAAAAAATCTAAAATAACCTTGAACAAAAACGATAAAAACAAAGACAGGCAAAATATACGCAAGGTAAAAACGTATATAGCGAGGGAATTTCATTCCCGTTCCTGTGTTGGCTTCTTCAATAAAATTATCAAAGCCCCAGCCATAGCGAGTGGTGCAGAAGAAGAGAATAACAAGGCAACCAATGGGAAGCATATTATTACTTAATATGAAATCTTCTAAATCTAATATATTTGTCCCTGCCCCAAGCGGCTGAATATGCGACCATGAGCTAAAGCCCAAGATGCACGGCACAACGAGAAATAGAAACAGCGCAAAATTCACAAGAAGAGATTTCTTACGAGTCCAGCCCCATGTGTCTATGCTATAGGAAATGATACATTCTAGAACGGCGATAACCGTTGTTATGGCAGCAAGTGCCATGAAAATAAAGAAGAGTAAACCCCAAAAATAACCGCCAGTCATGGCATTGAAAACATTGGGTAATGTTATAAAAATAAGGGGTGGCCCTGCGTTGGGTTCAATACCAAAAGTAAAGCAGGCAGGAAAAATAATGACACCTGCCATCAAGGCAACAAAGGTGTCGAGTCCTAAAATAAAACTCGCTTCGCCTGTCAAACTTCTTTCTCTTTTGAAATAGCTACCAAAGGCTATCATATTCCCAACGCCAATGCTCGCAGTAAAAAAGGCTTGCGTCATGGCATCGTTAATAAGATTCCAAATGCCTGCTTCTTTTGCTCTTTGTAAATCAGGCGCAAGGTAAAACTCCATACCTTCTTTCGCCCCAGAGAGGGACAAAGAATTTGCGGCAAGAATCACAAGAAGAAGAAGTAAGCCAATCATAAGATATTTGACAACTCGCTCCACACCCTTTTGTAAGCCCATAGCACAAACACCAAAGCAAACAAAAAGAACAAAAAGCGACCACATATAAATATCAGCAGGGTTTGAAATAACGCCGCCAAAAAACGCCCCCACTTGGTCAGGACTAAGAGACGTAAGCGCACCCGTTGCCATATGATAACAATAGGCAACAAGCCAGCTCGTCACAGGGATATAAAACATCATGAGTAAAATAGGCGCAACATACGCTATTACACCAAAACGATGCCATAATTTATTTTCAGATTTAAGGACTTGGAAGGCCTTACCCATATTTTTTTTCGCAGCACGCCCAATGCTAAATTCCATAATCATGATGGGAAGCCCAACAGAAAGAAGAAAGAAGAGGTAGGCGCCTAGAAAAACAAGCCCGCCATAGCGACCTGAAATATAAGGAAATCTCCAAATATTACCAAGTCCAATGGCACAACCTGCTGATAACAACAAAAAGCCAAGCCGTGTGGCAAGAAGCTCTCTTGAAGTGTTACTTGTAGCGTTTGCTGACATACATATCCCGTAAAAATATCATGATACCCATTGAAGTGTATTTTGATATAAGATGATCACATTTGAAAAATATATTTTCACTTATTCTTGAGAGAAATAAATGGTTTTTAGGAGAAAGAAGAATTTCCTAAAAAAACTTCATATATCCTTGTGCAAATACAAAGAGCATAATGGCAGGCAAGATATACGTGAGATAAATTCTCAAATACCGTGGAAACTTCATACCAGAGCCAGTGTTTGCTTCTCCCATAAACTTATCATAGCCCCAACCATAACGGCTGGTACAAAAAATGAGTATGATGAAAGAACCGATAGGCAAAAGATTATTGCTCACAATAAAATCTTCTAGATCTAAAATATTAGAGCCAGGGCCAAAAGGTTCTATGAAAGAAAGGACATTGAAACCAAGAATACACGGCAAGGTGAGAATCATCATAAGAACGAAATTCACAGCAACCGCTTTCTTGCGTGACCAGCCCCATACATCAAGAAAATAGGAAATAATATTTTCAAAAACAGCGATAACCGTCGTAAGGGCGGCGCATGCCATAAAAATAAAGAACAAAAGCCCCCAAATATGTCCACCAGCCATCTCGTTAAAAACATTCGGCAAGGTGATAAAAATAAGAGCAGGCCCAGCGTTTGGAGCAATTCCATAGGTAAAGCAAGCAGGGAAAATAATCACACCTGCCATAATAGCAACAAAAGTATCAAGGGCAACAATATAAGAGGCTTCCCCTGCTAACGAACGGTTTTTATTCAAATAACTACCGAAAATGAGCATAGCCCCAATACCCACGCTTAGCGTGAAAAAGGCTTGGTTCATGGCGTCATTAATAAGATTCAAAAAGCCAGCAGCTTTTGCTCTTTCCCAGTCAGGTGCAAGGTAAAACTCCATGCCTTCTTTTGCCCCAGGAAGGGTTAATGAATTAATCGCAAGGATAACAAGAAGAGCGAGCAAGCCAATCATAAGATATTTAACAATACGCTCAACACCTTTTTGTACCCCAAGGGAACAAGCGGCAAATCCAAGAAAAATAACAAAAACAGACCAAGCAAACATGGGGAGAGGCTCAGAGAGCATATTGCCAAAGAAACCAGCCACTTGGTCAGGATTCATAAGGCTCAACGTGCCCACAGCAGAATGGTAACAATACGCCACCAACCAACTAGCAACAGGAATATAAAACATCATAAGCATGGTTGAGCCAACATAGCTAAACCAGCCAAATCTATGCCATAAAGAACCCTTTGGTTCTAACGTATGGAAGGCATGCCCCATATTTTTCCGAGACGCTCTTCCCATGGAAAATTCCATGATAATAATAGGAAGGCCTACCGCCACAAGAAAAAAGAAATAAGAGGCAAGAAAAATCGCTCCTCCATACTGACCAGCAACATAAGGAAAACGCCAAATATTACCAAGTCCAATGGCACATCCTGCTGAAAGTAGAAGAAAACCAAGTCTCGATGCTAATTGTTCTCTTGGGGCGTCTGTCATACATAATCCTTTTTGTAAATAAAAGTGCCACTCAGAAAAGGACACTTTTTGAGTAAATTTTCAACAGTCCTCAAAAAACCCCAAGGAATCATTTGCCTATTTCGCAAACGAATCCCTAGAGTTTTATTCAAGTTCTGTCTATTTCTGCCATTTCTTAATTTTTTCTTGCCATTTTGGGAATGCCAAAAGTAATCGCTACTATGACAGCTACGCCCAAGAGCATGCAATACCAGTTATTTTGTGCAATATCAAGCGGAGAAAGTTGAGCTATAGAACCTGCAAGCAAAAGCTGAGCGGCATACGGTAACAAACCTTGAAATACACAAGATACCATATCCAAAATACTTGCAGATCTTCTTGGGTCTATGTTACTTTTCGTAGCGATTTCCTTAGAAACACCACCCGTGAGGATAATAGCAACCGTATTATTCGCAACACAAAAATCAGCAAAACCAACTAAGAAAGCGATACTCCATTCACCAATGGTACGCTTTTTCTTTTCAGCGTCGATGATATTGGCTGGAATTGCACCCACTCGTTTTTGTGCAAAAGTATCTACTTGATCTAAAAGCCAAGTGATACCACCATTATATTTGATAAGCTCACCAAGGCCACCAAGCATCATGGATAGAATCATAATCTCATTCATGCTCGCAAAACCTTTATAAATATCACCAGAAAAAATCAAAAGTGTATACTCAGGCATAGTCATCATGCCAACCGCACCACTGAATAAAATACCAGAAAGAAGCACAACAAAGACGTTAATTCCTGCAACCGCCATCACCAAAATAGCAATGTACGGAAGAACTTTAATAAAGGAATAGTCTTCTGTTTTTATGACTTCTCCAGAAGATCCTGCTAAAAAGAAAAGCACAAGCGCCACACAGGCAGCAGGGAAAGCGATAGAAAAGTTCATGATGAATTTATCTTTCATTTCACAACCTTGCGTTTTTGTTGCCGCAATAGTGGTATCTGAAATCATGGAAAGATTATCACCAAACATAGCGCCACTCACAACAACTCCAAGCAAAAGCGGTAAACCTATGTCGGTTTGCTCACTAATTCCCATAGCAATAGGAGCAATAGCAGCAATAGTGCCCATACTTGTTCCCATGGCTGTAGAAATAAATCCGCCAATAATAAAGAGACCGGGCAAAATAAAGCTTGAAGGAATAAGGGACAATCCAAAATTAACCGTAGAAGAAACTCCGCCAATAGCTGAAGCAACAGAAGCAAAAGCTCCTGCTAAAAGATAAATGATACACATGGTAATAATATTTATCTCGCCAACGCCTTTCAAGAACAGGGAAAGCTTTTGATTCAATTTCCCTTTACCCTGCATAAGAGCGATAACAATGGCAGGAATAACAGCCACCGCCGCCGATAATTGATAAAAGGCCATGTCTACATTGAGGTAAGTCAAATAGGATCCTGTACCTATAAAAAGTACAAGAAAAACAAAAAGTGGAAAAAGGGCTGATACGCTACTCTTCGGCTGCATGGTTATCTCCGTTCGATACATCATGTGTTTATTTTCAATCCAAATGCGTTCATTTAATCTATTATATTCATAAATGGACGCATTTGCTAACCTTATTGTATATTATATTGTCTTGTCTTATATTATATTGTCTCAGGTTATTTATCTTTGTTTACCTGGCTTAGTTTATTTATTTTTGCTTATTTTATTATTATCTTCTGCCAGAATGTTTCACTCGTTGACGATTTCGATAATTTTCATGAAAAGCACGCAAGCGTTTTTGAATACGCTCTACTCGTCTTGTGAGCTCACTCATACCAAAATAGGCAACTGAAATGAGTATGCCACCAAACGCTAGGGCAATAGCGCTCATCACATATATTTCATTCATTTCCGTATCTTCGGTATTTGTTTGCCATAGCAAAAAGATGGATCCAATAGTCGCAAAAAGCCACAACATATGACCACACAGTTTAAGAAACTGTTCCATAGGTAAATAGTTGTAAGGGTTTACCTCTGAAAGTCCTTGCCAATCTCGGCTTCCACATTCAGGACAGCGCGCCAAAAATTCAGGAAAAACATGCTTACATTTAGAGCAAACAAGCACAGGATCTGCCGTGAATCTTGAAGATTGCCTTCTCTTATAGCGTGCCTTAATTTTTCCATTAAACTTTGGTATATATTTCTTATTGCTCGTTTTTATTTTCATAATATGCTCGCTTACTAAAATATCTATTTTGTTCTTTCGTTCTCTTATACAAAACGTGGCACTTTAAGTGGCTTCACAGTAACAGGGCGCTTTCTTTGTAAAAGATAAAGCAGTCCCATCAGCGCTACACCAAGAGCATAACCCCAAAATCTTTGGTCATGGGGCAAGAAAAAGCCAGTAATGAAGAATGGATTCAACAAGCACACAGTATTGAAAGCGAGTATAAGCGTTTCAAAAAGAGTGTTTTTATTGATAAACCAGCCTTGCACGAGGGATGCAAAACAGACGCAACCAAGCACAGTCATGGCAAATATAAAGAGTCCCAAAGGAAGAGAATCAATATTCCATAGAATAATGTCGTGGTTGAAAAAGAACATAAGCGGTAAAATAGCGGTTCGAATATCATACAAGAAACCTTGAATACCCGTTGCTATAGGCGATGCCCCTGCAATGGCCGCACCTGCATACGCAGCAAGCCCAACAGGCGGAGTGTCATCTGCTAATATACCAAAATAGAAGCAGTATAAATGCGCCGCCATAAGAGGAACAACCAAATCAACTCCGTGAATTTCCACGCTCGACGCAAGGCGCACAAGCACAGGAGCCGTAAGGGACGCCATAATAATATAGTTTGCTGTTGTTGGTAAACCCATACCAAGCAAGAGGCTGGCAATGGCGGTTATAGCAAGCAAAAGCATAATATTACCCATGGACAAAACTTCAATAAAAGAAGTAATTTGCTGTCCAAGTCCCAAGGAAACACAGCCCACAATAATACCAGCGCAAGCGGTCGCCAAGGCAACGCCTGCCATATTAGTCGCTCCAGCAGAAAGAGATAAAAACCAGGATTTAATCCCCATTTTTGTCGCAGCCCAAACACTTTCCCCTGAAAGACGAGCCCTGATTATGGGTTGCCCAATCATCATAATGCTCAAAACAGCAATGGCACGAAAAACAGAAAGTTCCGCTGAATGCTGTAAAACAACAAGCTCATAAAGAAGCATGCCTATAGGGATAAAGAAATGCCAACCAGAGCGAATAGTCTCTTTCATGGAAGGAAGCATTGATTTTGGCAACCCTTGCATTCCAAGCTTACACGCCTCCACATGGGTTATCCATAATAGAGCCATATACGATGCAAAGGCAGGAATAGCAGCCGCTTTTGCGACTTCGATATAAGGAACATTCACATATTCAGCAATAATAAATGCCGCCGCACCCATAACTGGTGGGGCAAGTTGTCCGTTGGTGGAAGCGGCAACCTCGATAGCAGCCGCCTTCGTAGCGGGATAGCCCATTTTCTTCATAAGAGGAATCGTAAACGTCCCTGTAGTCACGACGTTAGCAATACTTGAACCTGAAATCATCCCCGTTAAAGCACTGCCAAGGACAGCAGCTTTTGCAGCTCCGCCCCTAAATCTTCCAAGCCCAACAATGGCTAATTGAATAAAAAACTCTCCGCCCCCTGCCCTTTCGAGCATAGTACCAAAAAGAACGAATAAAAAGACAACGGACGCAGAAACATGAAGAGGAACACCGTATATTCCCTCAGAATCCATAGTCATTTGTGAAATAAATCGGGTAAGTGACGCTCCCTTAAAAGCCATAAAGTCTGGTAAATAAGGACCAGAAAAAACGTAAGCAATAAAAACAATGGCAATAACAGGCAAAGCGGGCCCAATAACTCGGCGTGTTGCCTCAAGAAGCAAAACAATGAGCATGAAACCAAAAATCATATCCCTTGGAATAGGCATACCAGCACGGGACGCAATTCCTAAATAATCAAGCACTATATATAAAGCGGAAAACGCTGCAAAAATCGCAAACACATAATCAAGAATCGTCACTCGGTTCATGGCAAGCATAATCCGTTGATCCCATCGAGCGTCGTCCCCATGCTTGAGCATAGGAATATTGAGATAAACAAGGCTAATAGCAAATGTAAGGTGGATAGCACGAACAAAGATGGAATCAATCAAAATAAAACTAGCAGACGCCAACTGAAAAAGAGACCACGACAAACCAATCAGCAACGTTAAATTCTGTGTAAACCCAGACCCCTCACCACGTAAACCATGTTCTACCTTAAGCAATTCCTCTCTATAGGAATTAGGCTTAAAGGCACTTTCTTTTTTTTGCTTCATATCTACGCCCTCTTATATCTCAAACAGCTTATACAATATTTTAAACAGCTTACACAAACAAAGTCTCATATATACCCACTCAGGCATTTTTCTTTTTTGCAAGCACACAGGAACAATTTTAAAAACAAAAAAATACCGTGAAATTTCATCAGTATCTAAAAAATCAGTAAATCTATGAATGAACAAGTGTCCACAAGAGAACAGGCATAAACCTGCCCTCCTGTGGAAGAAAAAACACTAGTCTTTAATAAGCCCAACTTCTCTATAATACCGTTCTGAACCAGGATGAAGAGGAGCGGTTAGACCTTCAAGCATACCTTCTTTTGTAAGGTCAGCAAGAGCTGGATGCAACGCTTTGAGCTCTTCAATACTTTCAAAAACAGCCTTAGTAACATTGTACACAACCTCTTCACTCACCGCTGCATTAGTAACAAGAGTAGCCTTCATGCTCACGGTTGGAATCTTACCTTCTGCCGCGTTAGTTGCTTCAGGGTAACTAGCCATATCAATATAACCAACACTATAATAAGGAAAACTTTCAAGAAGAGCAGGAATTTCAGGAATAGAAATAATACGTGCCTTACGAAGCCCTGCAGTTGCTTCTTTTATATTGCCATTTGGATGTCCAACAGTATAGAAAAATCCATCAATTCTGCTATCTTGCATCATACGAGGAGCATCTGCTGCCTTAATGCCTTCAGCTCTAAAATCTTTTTTATAATCGATTTTAATGGCATCAAAAATATCAATAGCATTTTGGCGATTGCCTGATCCAGGGTTACCGATATTAATAACTTTTCCCTTCACATCTTCAATTTTCTTTATGCCAGAATCTTCTGCAACAACAAGGGTCACCATTTCAGGTGCTAAAGAAAACATAGCACGCAAGTCTTTTACAGGCTTGCCACTCCACTCGGAAAGACCTTCGTAAGCTTGATATTGGCGATCCGCTTGAGCTATACCAAAATCAAGATCCCCTGTACCTACTGCATTAATATTAAAAACAGACGCACCCGTTGCTTCTGCAGTTGCTTTTATACCAAGTGTATCTTGACGATCATTAATAATTTTAGCAATAGCGCCACCTGTAGGGTAATAAACACCCGTAATACCACCAGTTCCAATAGTAACAAAAGTAGTTTTTGCTTCTGCCATATGAGCAGATAAACCGTTCACACCTACAAAACAAGTGCCTACAAGTAGAGACAATACAAAACGATTGAGAAATTTATACATATCTTCCCCTTTTATCTCAGCAATATACGTTCTTGAACTGAGACCTTTAAATTAATGAATTCTATGACTATCAAAAAACGGGGAAATTTGCAAGGAAATTTCCCTCAAAACAAGGATTAGCACGCATTATTCCATTTTGGGAGGCTCTGCCTCCCATACCCACCGGCAAAGGAGCTGAGCCCCTTTGCAAACCCCATTAGTTACGTTTACGAAGAATGAAGACGCAAAGAGGAAGTATTTTACAATGTTGATACGTTACTTAAATTTTACTCAGGGCTTGCTTCGACTACATCTTTAGGGTCGCTGTCCATAAAGTCGTAACTCATCTCATCTTCCATTTCCTTGACTCGTTCTTCAACAGCGAGACGAATCCTACAAACACCACAGATAGAACCTGAAGACGTTGGGTATCCACATGTTTCGCAAGGTTCTAAGTTCTTCCCTTTGATTTTTTCTTCTGCTTGAAAAGCAGGTCGACCACGTGTTAAAAAGCCTTGATAAAAATCAATTTTTCTACCAGGCATAGCCAACTCCAAGTCCACCCAGAGACTTTTCAATACAGAAAAAGAAGCACCACTGCTATACGGACACGGCGCATAATGATTTTCAATCCCCATCAAAAATGAGTAATGAGCACTTTCGTACTCCGTAACTCTCCATAATGGTTTTATTTTTTTTCTAAATCCTTCAGCCTCAGGCAAAAAAGGACCTTGGTCACTCAAATATGCCCTATCCCAACGCAAGGTATTACTTGTCAGTCTTGCAATTTCGTCATCCAAATTGTGCCCCGTGGCAAGACTATCAAAGCCAAGCTCCCTCGCCGTTTGATTGAAATAATAACGCTTAATTTTTCCACACACAGAACAAATAGGACGCTTAAGGGCTCTTTTTACAGAAGGAATAGCAAGACCTTCCTTCGCCATTTCCTTAACCACAAGCGTAAGTCCATGCTTTTCACAAAAGCGCTCACAAACCTCACGTGCCTTAATGGAAGACTGCCCAATCGCAAGATCAATGTGAAAGCCTGTGACATCATAGCCAAGCTTGGAAAGCACAAGCATAAGAACAAGAGAATCCTTACCGCCAGAAAGAGCAACAAGTACCTTATCCCCTTCAGAAATAAGATTAAACTCCTCAATCCCCTTTTGAATCTGCTTCTCAAAAAACATCAAGAAACACTCTTTACAAAAAGCAAAGTTATGGGAAGGCAAATCAATAATAGCCACTTCTTTACATCGACGACACTTCATACTATTCCTCAAATTTTTTATAAACATAACTTATTACACTGCGCACACTATAGGGATTTTTTCCGTGCAAGTCAAAGAATACCCCTTGCTCAATCATCATAAAAATTCTCACTTTCCCTCAAAGCATCGCACTAAGAAAGGGAAAAAACAGATGTTGAATATAACAAAAGCCCTCTGAAGTTTTCCTTCAAAGGGCTTTAGAAATAATCTCAATAAACAAAAATATGGTGGATGGTGAGAGGCTCGAACTCCCGACCCTCGGTGTGTAAAACCGATGCTCTACCAACTGAGCTAACCATCCGTTGAAAAGAGTTATATGAAAAAATTTGAAACCTGTCAACAAAAAAAAGAACTTTTTTCACAAGATTTTTTTTAAACACTCAATCAGTGGATTTATTTCATTGTTTGAGTGTGTATTTTTATATGTCTTTCTGAAAAAAAAGGAAGGAAGAGGCAAATTTCTTGCTAAAAAATAACAAGTCAGCTCCTCTGTCGTAGCTTTTTACTTTTTCTCTACAAACGCACCATCAGTATTCACTTCATACAAACGATAAAGAGGTCCAACTCTGTCGCCTTTTTCATTAAAGGAGAACGTACCCGTGATTCCCTCATACTCCCCAAGATTTTCCTTGAGATATTTTGCAAGAGCTTTTGAATTTGGTTCTGTTGACTTGAGCGCTTCCACCAAAACATTAAACGCATCTCCTGCTAGAACAGACCAAACAGACTGAGGCGCTTCCGTATATTTTGCTTTATAGGCGGTTAAAAACGCCTTTCCTTGTTCTGTTGACAAATCATCGGAAACAGGAGGGCTCAAAAACAAAAAGCCTTTAGCCGCTTGGTTTCCTGCTATTTTCACAAGGTCAAGATTATTCACGGCATCACCACCAATCATAGGAACATTAAAGCCCATTTCCATTTTTTGGCGTAAAAGAAGCCCTGCTTCTGGATAATATCCTGTGAACAAAATAAGTTCAGGATTAGTGGCCTTTATCTTGGTAAGAATAGCAGAATAATCACGCTCTTTAGGGGTAAGTGCATCAAAAAAAGTAACAGGGATTCCTGCTTTTTCAAGCGCAACCTTACTCTGATCCGCCAAACCTTTCGCATAAGAAGAATTATCGTGCAAAATAGCTATATTCTTGTAACCAAGGTCTTCTATAAATTTTGCAGCAACAAGCCCTTGTTCATCGTCCCTAGGGGATGTTCTGAAAAAGTACTCAAGCCCCTTTTCCGTCAAACGCACACTGGTTGAACCTGTGCCAATTTGTAATATTTCAGACTCATCATAAATATTTTGAGAAGCTTCCGTCACCGCAGAACCATATGTACCAACGACAGCTATGACACCCGCAGAAATAAGTTTTTGAGCAGCAAGCGCAGCAGTACGAGGATCGCCCCCGTCATCTTCCACGATAAGCTCAATCATTTTTCCATTAATCCCACCGTTCTTGTTCACTTCATCAGCAAGCAAAGAAACAACTTGCTTCATGCCCTGCCCTTCGCTTACCCAACCACCAGTAAGAGGCGACATAAGCCCTATTTTGATAGTCTCAGCGAAAGCAAAAGAAGAAGATAATACAGAAAAAGCAAGGGCGCCACAAAGCGTCATCAATTTAAGTTTCATACAGCAATCCTTTTTTATTTTATGATTTTTTTGGCTAAACTTACGAGCTATTTTGTGAAAAATATTTTTCATATCTAAAAGCTCAAGCTCATCAAAGCAAATACATAAACTCGTGACTAATACAAAAATAAGCCGCAAGTCCATTTCCTAGCGAATCATACACCATTTCATAAAAAACTCAATACACGTAAACCTAAAAGGAAAAAGAATCACTCAAGAAAAAATTAGTGGCATGAATACTTGCTTAGGAAAATCATTGCTTAAACAATATTATTCAAACAGAATAAATACTTATATTTAATCCCTGTTTGAATAAAATAATTATACAGAAAACAATTAGAGAGAGAGAGAGAGAGAGAGAGAGAGAGAGAGAGAGAGAGAGAGAACAAGCACCTAGAAAAATAATTCTCCATGTAACACAATACAACGAAATCTCTTTATCTAGCAAAAACCCCTGTGTTATATATAGAGAATCTTTACCGACTGATAGTCTGCCTAATGGCGTTTCTACCTAGCCCCCTGCTATATATAGATACTCTTTACCCTCAAAAAAACTCTTTCCATGCAATTATCGTTGCCCCCTCAATGCACTCACCATAATTCTTGTTTTTTGAAATTTCCTCTTTTTTTTATTGACGACGCAATTCACTCATGCTATTCAATCTCTAGAAGTTCTACTTCTGCGGAGAGATGGCAGAGCGGTTTATCGCGGCGGTCTTGAAAACCGTTGACGTCGGAAGGCGTCCAGGGGTTCAAATCCCTTTCTCTCCGCCATTTATTTCAAATTAGTGCCGATACTTACTATGGAAAGCCCCTTAAAGGAAACTTTAAGGGGCTTTTTTTATGGTTAAAAATCAAGAGCAAAAAAGAATCTATCTTGCTTGTCCTTATAATGGCAGTGACGCAACGTCGCACGTGCATTCAGAGTTCTATACTCTATTATCTCAAATGGCTGTAGCGCTGACCAAAGAAGGTCATAGCGTTTTTAGCCCAATATTTCAAGCTAACGCATTTCATCAATATAAGACTCCATACAATTATGATACGTGGGAAGAAATCGCTCAAAATATATTAAAGAATTGGGCAACTGATTTCTACATGCCTTTTTTCGGTGAGTATGAATTCTATGAGTCAAACGAAACGAATGCACAGTTTAATTATGCATCGTCTTTAAAAATTCCAATTACATTTTTCTCATCTGACAATATCACTCATATAATAACAGACGCTCATCTTTCTGTTATTGATCCAAATCTTCCTATGCCACTAGAAAGCAATCCACACCATGCAGACACCCCCATGTGTAGAAAATCATACAAAGAGGGGAGGCTTAATACATTAGGTGCTGTTGTTGCATACATTCAAGAATATGAAGGAACTATTGTCGCAGAAGATTTATTTAGAGTGCTTGATATAACAGAAACGGAAATGAAAACAATAGAATCGAATATTGAAGATTATGCGCCAATGATAATTAGCGTTGTTTCGGAGGAATTAGATATGCATTAATCGCATACAGGAAAACTGCAACGAAACAGCTCTGTATGAGCTGTCATCGTGACGTGGTTGTCACGGTCTGATGAGTAGCCACTCAAAACAAATATATCGGGAGAATAACCGAGAAAAATACAGATACTATTAAAAAGTTAAAGTCAACGATTCGCAGTCGCTGACTTTTACAGAAGCAGACGAGTGTTATGTCGCCTAATTCAATAGGAGATATAACAATATACTCTATCGAACCGCCTGTCAAGGTTAGGGTCTGTTTTTTTAAGCTTTTTTTTGTGATTTGATAGGAAAAAAACATGAAGCCATTCATTCCAAAACGAGATGCTAGAGGACCTATTATTCCAACTTTTCTAGATCGTAATGCGGATATATGTGTATCTGCAAAATACCTTTACGGCACTCTTTGTGATTATGCTCGAGATAAAGATTATTGTTATCCTGCTAAAGGGACATTGGCAGAGAGGTTAAAAGTTTCATTGAACACCATAAAATCATGGTTAGCACAACTTGTAAAACATGGTTTTGTTAAAATTCTAAAAAAGGGACGAAGAGATTTTTTCTATCTTTTTTGCCCTAGCAATGAAGCCCCTACAAAGTGTCAAATTTTGACAGTTGAGGTGTCAAATTTTGACACAGAATCTAATGTCTTTAAAGCTAACAATATTCCCCCTACCCCCAACTGCCCTCGCCCTGTTGATAACAGACCTTCCCTCGTAAAAACAAGGGTGGGGGATTTTTCAAATATGAATACAAGTTTTGAAGAGTTTTGGAAGTGTTACCCCAAAAAAGAAGCAAAGGAATCAGCCCGATCCCTATGGTTCAAATTTCTAAAACGAGGAAAACTTCCCTCCTTGGAGGTTTTTAAGAAAGCAGTTGAGTTCTTTTTTGAATCCTCTTCATGGCAACGTGAGAATGGTCGCTATATACCACATTTAGCTAATTTCGTACGAGGACAACGTTGGGAAGATGTACCAAAAGAACGGCTTGAACCACGAAAAGTCATGCCTAGTATAGTTCTCAAAATTGAATCCCCAAAGGAAGAAGGTGAACGCATTCAACGTATCAAGCAGGAGAATGATAATCATACGGCGATGGTTGAGAGTGTTTACAAAAGTATGTCGCCTTTTTTCAAAACTCCAACAAAAGTAAACAATTGCATTGCGTATGGGCTTCTTTCAAGCCTTATAAAGCAGGGAATAACCCCAATGGTAAATGAAGAACAAACGATTGATATTGTGGATTTTTTGAAGAAAAAGGATGGAAAATATAGGTGTGTGAAACTAAACCCAAACGATTGCGTCCAGGACAAGCTAGAGTTCAGTTTTTAGCTTGTAAGACAGAAGTCATCGCTCTTCTTGAAAAAGGGCATACTATGACAGAAGTCCTAGAAATTCTTACCAAGGAAAACTCCTTGAATATATCTTATTTTTCTTTAAGAAATTTAATTTTAGAGCATATATACAAAAGACCACCACGTACACGTAAAAAGAAGGAAACATCAATAATTACAGCAACAATCGTCCACCAAGAAAATGATGTTCCACCGTTAGCACAGAAAACAACAATGCCTCAGACGAACACTATAAACACCAACGGCACCAACGGCGCAGACAGACCAAAAGGTCCGAAAATGATTGGTGCT
>CAMQVJ010000058.1 GCA_947038175.1 uncultured Desulfovibrio sp. | reverse complement strand
CAGATTAATAATACCTGTGTTGTTTACTGTGGCACTACCTGCCCCAATATGCATGCCATAGAGGCGGGCTTTGCTTGGGCCTGTAGCTGTTACGTTGATTGTACCGCTATTGGTGAGCGTGTGGTTGCCATCGCCAGTACTAACATACATGCCAGTGACGTTGACGTCGGCGTTCGCACCTGTAGCTATTGCGTTGATGGTACCGCTATTGGTGAGGAGCGAGTGGGAGCCTTTGCCAGCAGCATGCATGCCATAGACTGTGCCTACGTCAGTGCCTGTAGCCGTTACGTTGATTGTGCCGCTATTGCTGAGAGTGTGGTAGGCTGTGCCAGCAGTGTCTGAGATTTTGGCCTCCATGCCAATGGCGGAGATTCTGCTTGTTACGTTGATAGTACCGCTATTGCTGAGCGTGTGGGAGCCTTCGGCATTAGCATGCATGCCAGTGGCGGTGATTGCGCCAGCTGCAGCTGTTACGTTGATAGTACCGCTATTGGTGAACGTGTGGGAGCCTATGGCATCAGTCCACATGCCTATGGCGGTGCCTGCTGGGCCTGTTGCTATTACGTTGATTGTGCCGCTATTGTTGAGAGTGTGGTTGCCTGTGGCTTTGATGGTGATGATACCTTCGATGTTGGTAACATGATTAGCATTAGCATGCATGCCAGTGGCGTCGACGTTCGCACCTGTAGCCGTTACGTTGATAATACCGTTATTGGTGAGCGTGTGGGAGCCTGTGCCAGAAGCATCCATGCCAGTGGCGATGATGCTGTCACGGATGCTTGTGCTTGTGGTTGTAGCTCTTACGTTGATGGTGCCGTTATTGCTGAGCATTTGGGAGGCTGGGCCACTAGCAAACATGGCATAGGCGACGACGCCCTTACCTGTAGCCGTTACGTTGATGGTGCCGCTATTGCTGAGAGTGAAGGGGGGGCTTGTCAGGGCTCCCATGGGGGCAGAAGCAATCATGCCATAGACTTCGCCTGAGCCTGTTACTGTGATAGTACCGTTGTTGATACCAATAGGGTCGTCAGCGTTAGCTTCTAGACCTGCTGCGACATTTATACCAAACTCATTTACCACCCCTTCGGTGACTAGTATATCCCCGTTATTTATTTTTGCAAATGCGTTATGGGGGTTAATAAGCTGAGCGCCGAGGCTGATGCTTGCACCAAAAATAAGCGCACAAAAAGCAAAACTTAGGGGCTTGGTTAAGGTTTTGGCTTGGGGCTTGCCTAAAATTTTGTTTAGGTGCATAAATTTCTCTTTCATTTTAAACCTTCCTTTTCTTGTGCTGAAGTGCAATTTTTACAATTCTTTTGCTCATTTCTTTTATTTAAAATAGAAATTCTTTTGAATAATTATCTGTGATAAAACAATAAGATAGACGTATATTCAAGCGTTTCAATCCGTTCTAATCTTTTTATTCATTCACTGACTTAATAATTTAATCATTTAACTTCATAAGCTTATAAACGATTGCTTTTGTTTGTCAAGTTTTTACGGGGGGGGCATAAATATTTACTTACGGGAGCAGTCCAAACTGCGCCAAGCGGTTTTAATAGTTAATGCGTTTTGAGTGCAAAGGGTGTGATGGTCTGCGTTGTGTGATATTGTGTTACTGTCTGTATCGTATTCAAAGGCTATGTCTTTCTTGACATAGCCTTTTTGCTTGCATAGTGTAAGCGTACAGGTATTACATATTGCTTTGAATAGTTATGGTGGTTCTTATGAATAATGATTTTCTTTTCCAATGCGACAATATGGGGCTTTTGCAAAGTATTGTTTCGCACATTCCCACGGGGATTTTTGTTTGCGACATAAATAATATTGTAATTTATATCAATGATGTATACGCAGGATATTTAGACACACACGTACGTGAAATCATAGGTAAAAAGATAACAGATATCATACCAGATTCTGGCTTACCTGATGTAATTCGCACAGGCAGACCCGTTTATGGAGTGGTGCGTCAAATTCAAAAAGGAACAAAATCCATTCATCTTATCGTTAATCGCATTCCTTTATTTGATAAAGACTATAATATTATTGGCGCAATGGCGATGGCGCTTCTTGATACCCCTGAGCAAATCCGAAATCTTGTTTTACAGATGGATAAATTACAGTCATCAAACCCAAAGAAATATAAAAAGATTAAACCTGAACTCAGGGCGAACTATTCCATTGATCACCTTTTGGGCGAAAGCCGAGAAATGAATTCTGTAAAAGTATATTTACTCAAATACGCCCAAGTTGAAGCGGCTGTTCTTATTTTAGGTGAAACGGGAACAGGAAAAGAGCTTACAGCGAGCGCCATACATATGGCAAGCCCTCGGGCAAACGGCCCTTATGTTCCACTTAACTGCTCTGCTTTTCCTAAAGATTTATTTGAATCCGAATTATTTGGCTATGCGGGGAGCGCTTTTTCAGGTGCAACAAAAGAAGGCAAATCGGGGCTCATTACCTTAGCCAATAACGGAACTTTATTCTTAGATGAAATTGGGGAATTACCTCTTGATTTACAGGCAAAGATATTACGGGTTTTAGAAGAAAAAACACTGCGCCCCATAGGTTCAGACCAATCCGTTGATGTGGATTTTCGTCTTGTTGCGGCAACAAATCGAGACCTCAAAACCATGGTCAATGAAGGGACTTTTAGGGAGGATTTGTTTTATCGAATAAATTCCCTTACGCTACAGCTTCCCCCGCTTTCTGAACGAGCAGATGATATCCCTATTCTCATTGATCATATTCTCAAACAAATAAGTGAGCAAGCTATTAGCTGTTCACAAGAAGTCATGGAACTACTCAAGCAATGGGCATGGCGTGGTAATATAAGAGAATTACGCAATGTACTTATGCGAGCTGCCAGCTTATGCCATAATTTTCATATTGAAATAACAGATTTGCCCCATGAGATGTTAGAAATAGAGAACACAGCTCGTGTAAGCTCGCTCAATAAAACCTTACTGAACAGCGAGGCAAAACTTATTTTGCAGGCACTGGAAAGCAATTTATGGAATGTACAAAAAACAGCAAAATTTTTGGAAATTTCTAGAGCAAGTCTTTACGAAAAAATGAAAAAATTGCAGATAAAACGCCCAATAAAATGAAAAATCACATAAAAAAGACTTAACAGTATTCGTTATTTATGTTAGATTGCACCAGTTGAAACGGTGACACAAGGACATAATATAAAGAGGGACTCTATGAACAAGGTAAATAACGAACAGAATCTCGTGCGCTCAAAGAGTAATCTAAAAACTTATTTAATATATGCGTTTATGACAATTGCACTACTCGCTATTGGCGGCGGTCTTTATTATGCCATATTCACTCCTGAATATATCAGCTCCTCCGCATCAAGGCCAAGAACGTTCACGCCTGACCCTGTAGACCAATACAATACTAATACTTCTATTAATTCAAATAATTACAATACAAGCAGTCCTTCTAGTAATAATCCTGTTGCTCCAAGCCAAAACACCTTGCAAGCAGAAAGACCGTGGGAAAATAACCAAGCAAATAACGCAACCCAAACACGCAATGCTCAAACAAACGAAACTCAAGCAGACGAAAACAGCTTGCCTGTTTCTAATATGCAAGACGAAAAAGCGCTGAACGGGTCAACACTCGAAAGCAATAAAAACAAAAAAGATAGCTCCGATTTTGAAATAAGCCCACCAGTAAATGAAAAGGGTACGCATGCAGGCACGGAAATTATTATTCCAAGCGATGCAGAGCTTAAAGCAAAAACGGACGCCGCAGCGGCAACTCAGCTTGAGCGTTTGCAAAAAGCTAAAGAAGAGCAAATTAAACTCGCTGAAAACGAAAAAAGAATATTGCCTAGCACAAAAAATCAAGTAAGCTTATCTGAAAATACCATACAAAAAACGGATCAAGATCCTGTTATTACAGATGGCTTCATTCATAATCTTGCTCAAATCCTTGTTACCAATTACGTTAGCGCTCAAAAAAATAACACGAGCCCAACGCTCACCGCCACAAAGCTAAACCAACGCTTTGGGGTAACTATGAAAGGGCTTGTGCATTCTAAGGGGCGAGCTGGGATTTTTGAATATGCTTATCACCCTAAAATGATACCCCTTCTTGCAAATTTCATAGAGCCACGCCTTATGAGCGAAATGCAAAAACAGGTAAGCATCATGGGGCTAAGTGTTGAAGAAGAACAAGAGATGTATCACTCCTATGCTAAGGATTTTGCTCGCACCGCCACAACACTTGAAGCTATTGTGAACACAAAGGATTTGGAAAAAAACATCCACGCATACCTTAAAATAGAACAAAAATTACTGACTACAAAGCAAGAATTTGCCAATACACTGATAGAGTTTGAAATGGCGAAACAAGCACAAGAATCAACAAATCGTTTAGAGTCTCAACTCACTAAAATTTCTAAAGAAGCAAATAGCATAGAGCAGAAACTCACACGTTCTCAAGGTGAAATCATTTCTCGCATTTTGAAAACTAATTCCGCATTATCACAAAAAGAACTTATGAGCTTAGCTCTTTGGGTAAACCGCCGTCAAAACAAAGAAGCGACTTTAGTGGCAATTCAAACACTGCGTAACTTTTCTTCATCGTTTTCCTCAAAATAGCGAGGCTTGTATAATGGACAAAAAGAAACAAAACCAAATGAATAAAGGCATTCAAGACCTTATAAAAGAGGCAAGCCTACATTCTGAAAAAAAGCTTAAAGGCAATCACTTTGCTCCAAGCAATCTTTCTTCAGTCCATTTAGATACCTATTCAGACAAAAAGAAAGAAGCACCAATAGCTAAAAGCCCACAGAAAAAACTCAAGCAAAATCCCAATGAAATGCGTGAAAGCAACAGCAAAATGCTCAAACGTAATCATCTAAAAAGCAATGAAGCCAGTGACAATAGCATAGTAAAAATTCAAAAAACACTCAGCGCAAGCAGTAAAGACGCAAGCCACAAGAAAAAATCTCGCAAAAAAGTTTGGCAAAAAGGTTCTGTACCCTCTCAAAATCACTATGTATCTGTTATAGATAGACGCATTGATATGAAAAAACTTAAGGGAAAATCCCTGCTTTGTGTTGGTGGTGTGCGCAGTGGTAAAAGTGATTTTGCCCTTGAGTGGGCGAATTTGTTTGCGGGTAAAAAAGCTTTTATTGCCACCATGCAATCACCTAAAGATTTTGAAGAAAAAGAAATTATCACAGAAAAAGACCTAAAAAAACAAGCAGCCAAACCAAAAGCTGTAAAAAATATCCCTACAGAAGCCCAAGAAAGAAAATTTGACGACAGCCCACGCAAACTTCAAGCTGATGCCGTTAGAGATGCGTACCGTATACACACACGCATGGATAATGCTTCTAGTGATTTTTCTTATCACTCGCATGTAAGCTCTAAATTTGAAAAAAATAATTACGGTGCGGAGCGAAATGATAGTGCTTATACCGCTATCACAAAAAAGCATGAAGACCTAAGAACAAGCCCCGAAACCGACCAATCACTTATAAATGATATTGTACAAAAAATAAGCGACGATAAAAGCAATCCTCATTGCATGGAACTTGACCATCGTATATCAAAGCATCAAGCGCAGCGAGGCAAATCATGGCTCACCATTGAAGAGCCGCTTGATATTGTGCGTGCTCTACACAGGGCAAAAGACGAAAAATGTAGCGTTGCTATTATTGATTGCCTGACTTTGTGGATAACGAATCTTATGTTGCAAAAGAAATCAGATAAACAAATTTTTAATAAAATAGAAGAATTGGCAGACTTGCTGAAAAATCCCCCCCTGCCTATCGCCATCGTGTCCAATGAAGTGGGTGCAGGCGTTGTTCCCGATAACGCTCTTGCACGGCGCTTTCGTGATTTACAGGGAAAAGCCAACCAAATTCTTGCAAGAGATGCAAGCTGTGTTATTGTTTCTATGTGTGGATTGCCTTTATTGCTGAAGGGCTAATATTATAATTTTGGCAAGGTTTTTGCATAGATAGCTATGCGACAAATATAAGCCAAAAAAATGACTCTCAAATGTGAACAGGAGCTCCTCAATGGATTTCACGGGTACTCAAAAAATTGCAATATTGCTTTTAGCCCTTGGTGACAAGTTTGCCTCTGACGTCTTTAAACGTATGGAACGCAAAGAAATAACTGCAATTTCTAGGGTTATTATGGAACTAGACTCTGTATCTAAAGATGATGTAGAGGCTGTTTTACGTGAATTTCACATGGCTCTTGTGGACGGTCTTGATGTGGTATCTGGCGGACAAGAGATATTGAAACAACTTCTGACAAGTAACCTTGACGCAGAAACGGCGAAATATATTTCCGATGCTCTCAATATTGACTCAGGCCCTGTGCCCTTCCAAGAACTTGATAAAGCGAATCCGAAACTGCTTTCACAATTACTACGAAATGAACACCCGCAAACATTGGCTCTCATACTTGGGCACTTGAAACCTGAGCAAGCTTCTAATCTCTTGCTTATGCTTCCTGCCCCTGTTCGCCCTGAAATTCTTATGCGTCTTGCTCGCCTTGAATCTGTGCCTGAGGAAATGCTCCTTGACGTGGATAGAGTATTACAAAGTCAACTTATTGCCATGGGTAGTAAGGAAGGCAAGAAAGTTGGGGGCAGTCAATCTGTTGCTGAGATTCTTAACCAAGTGGATAGAGCGACGGAAGAAGAAGTACTTGCAGAAATTGAAGAAACTTCAGTGCAAATGGCTGAAGATATTAGAAATCTCATGTTCGTATTTGAAGACTGTAAATTTATTGATGATAAAGGTATGCGTGAAATTCTCAAAGAAGCTAATAACGATGACCTTACCCTTGCTCTGCGTGGCGCTTCCGATGAACTCAAAGAACTGTTCTTTAAGAACATGTCTGAGCGTGCTGGTGAAATGATTAAAGAAGAACTCGAATTTATGGGGCCTGCGAAGCTTTCTGACGTTGAAGCCGCTCAACAAAGTATTGTTCGAATGGTGAGAAACCTTGAAAGCTCAGGCAAAATAATCATAAGCCGAGGCACAGGAGGAGATATCCTTGTCTAATATAAAGGAAAAAGATGCCGAGAGTGTTGTTTTTCTAGGGCCTTTATCTCATAGAGAAGAGCGCCTTGACAATATTATTAATGCGCAGATGAGTAGCCAATGGAGTGAAGATACCGAAGCAAAGTATCTAGAAAGTGTGCGTGCTCGTGCCACTTCTAAAGTGCGGGCAATGCTGCTTCAGGCTAAAAAAAGAAGCGATGAAATTATCCAGCAAGCAGAAACCGACGCCATAGAAATTAAAAACAAGGCTGATGCGGCGTATGCAGAGCTTTTAGAAGCGCAACAAAAAGCGCAAATGGCATACGATAATGCGGCAGAATTAGCGACACAAAATGCCACAGAAACCATGCGTGAAGAACTTTCTCAAAATCAACACTCCTTGGCAGAAAGCACCACTGTCGTTCTTCTTTCGATTCACCAACAACTACAGAATATTTATGACGCATGGAAAGAGGAACTACGCACTCTCACCCTAGAAGCTATACAGGTTGGCACGGGCTGGGTGGCTGATTCTCATAAAGAAGAAATTTTAGGTTCTATGCTTGATAATTGCGTGCGTAAGCTTATTGAAAAAAAAGATTATGTTGTGAGAGTACACCCTTCTGATGGCGCACTCGTAACACAAGTACTTGAAAGGTCTCGTGAAAAATCATGGACTATGGAATCAAGTACTGATCTTGAGCCTGGCAGTTTGGAAGTAGAAAGCAAACACGCCATGGTAAAAGATAGCAATCAAGAGCGAAGAAAGTTTGTAGAAGAAATTCTTGAGAATTTAGTATTGCCCCCATCGCAAGCGGAAGAAGTGGCTATACAAAATGTGACAGATACTCTCATGAATGAAATACAGCAAAATCCCCTTCTTGCTAAGGCTTCCTCTGAACAAAATCAAGAATACGATAAAAATGCTCAAGGTGAATTTCCACAGGAAAGCGCTGGGCAAATACCGAACGATAATCAAAGCCCTGAATATCCTGAAGCTGACCAAAATGCTGAGTATGCTCAAGATACAAATAATATTCAGAATCAAGACCTTACAGAACAAAATCAAGAGCAGTCTGCAAATGATATAGCTGATATGGGCGGTATAGGCGGTATGGAAAATGTGGATGACCCTACAGCGGTATTTGATATGCCAAATACCGACATGACTTCTAACGAAATTGAGCCACAAGCACTAGATGAGCCTGCCCCTCAGCAAAACCCACTTCAAGACAATGCGCAAGAAATAAATGCAGGAAGCAATGTGAACCCAAGTGCAGAAGCAGAAAATATGGTGGATGAATTCTTGGGTGATTTAAATGAAGAACCAAGTGCCATGCAAGAAATGGCAGAAGCCCCAGCAACAGAACAAGATTCCTCCACATCACTTCCCCCTGATTTAGCAGATGATTTGCTTGCAGAAATGGGCTTTGGCAGTGCAGAAGCTAACAAATAAAAATATTTTATACTGATTCCCCTCTCCCTTCCTCAAAAACAATGAGAGCAATGATAGCCGTATCAAATGAAATAAAGGAATACGTATGCCCTTTGACCCCAAAACTTGTACACATTTATTAAAGCAATTTAACCCCGTCAGTACTTTTGGTAAAGTAAGTAAAGTTGTGGGTTTAGTGGTGGAAGCAACGGGATTAAATGCGTCGCTTGGTGATGTTTGTCATATTATTCCTGACAATCCAAAGGAAGCCCCCATCGCCGCCGAAGTGGTAGGTTTTAGAGACGGAAGCTTACTTTTTATGCCTTACGGAGAAATGCGTGGCGTGCGTCCAGGTAGCCTTATTCAAAACTCAAGCCTGCCCCCACTCTTCCCCGCATCGAACGAACTGCTAGGAAGAACACTTGATGCTTTTGGCAAGCCTATTGACAAACTTCCGCCTATTATTCCCACAAGCATGCTCCCTATTTATGCCGAACCCCCTGCCCCACTTGATCGCCCTCGCATCGACGAAATCCTTGATGTTGGCGTGCGCTCTATTAATTCCCTCCTTACTTTGGGCAAAGGGCAACGTGTTGGTATTATGGCAGGTTCTGGAGTTGGTAAATCAACCCTTATGGGCATGATGGCACGCTATACCGAAGCAGATATTATTGTTATGGGACTTATTGGGGAACGGGGACGAGAAGTTCTTGAGTTTATGGAACGAGACTTAGGCCCCGAAGGAATGGCACGCTCCGTTATTGTTGTTGCCACTTCTGACCAGCCATCACTTGTGCGTATGCGAGCTGCGTATTCCGCAACCGCTGTGGCAGAATATTTTAGAGACCAAGGCAAAAACGTTCTTTTAATGATGGACTCCGTCACTCGTTTTGCCATGGCTTCCCGTGAAGTGGGTCTTGCAACAGGCGAACCACCAACCACTAAAGGCTATACACCTTCTGTTTTCGCACAATTGCCACGCTTACTTGAGCGGGCAGGACGTTCAGAAAAAGGAACTATCACAGCTATTTACACCGTTCTTGTTGATGGTGATGATTTCAATGAACCCATCGCCGATGCCGTGCGTTCTATTTTAGATGGTCACATTGTTCTCACAAGAAATTTAGCGGATAAGGGACATTTTCCTGCTATTGATATATTAAAATCCATCAGTCGTTTGCGTAATGACCTTTGTGAACCTGCAATAGTAAATGCAGGTCGAACCCTCACGTCTCTGCTTGCAACCTATGCGCACTCGGAAGATATGATAAATATAGGGGCGTACACGGCAGGCTCAAGCGTCGAGATTGACACCTCAATAGCGCTCAATAAACCAATCAATGATTTCTTATGTCAAGATGTGGGTAAACCTGAAAGCTTGATGGATTCTTTCACTAAAATGCTACAATTAGCAACAGTGGCAGGACAAAGTTTAGGTCAAGCCCAAGCACAAAATCCTAGAGACGATTTAGGACAAAATCATGGATAAGCTTTAGGACACGTTTTAAGGTAAAATCTTGCGTAAAATTTACAAAAATAGATTGATGCGCCTTGACAGAATGTATTTTCGTACCTAATTTTCTCATATTATACCATTATGTAAAAAAGAGTGGATGCCTTCGTAAGAAAATCCCCCTTTATTTGCCAATAGATAGGAGTTTACAATGTCTGACAAAAAATTTGAAGATCAAATATACGGTACAGAAGATCACCACAACACAGCAGAAACACACGATGAAGCGAAAGAAGATTTTGCCCTTAATCCTGATGAATGTCGCGCCCTTGTATGCCCTCAATGCGATACCTTCAAGGAAGCAGAAGGGATTCGCCTGCGTGCTTTAGCTGAAATGGATAATTTCAAAAAACGTCTACAAAAAGAAAAAGACGAACAAATGGCGTATGCAGCGGAATCCGTTTTAGCGGATCTTCTACCGTCACTTGATAATCTTGATTTAGCTATCCAATACGGTAGCAAAGAAGAAGCTTGTCAAAATACTCTCATGGGTGTTGAAATGACACGCAAACTCTTTTTAGACGCTATCAAAAAACACGGACTTGAAACCATTGCACAAATTGGCGAAGCCTTTGACCCTGAATTGCATGAAGCGCTTTCTCAAGAAGAAAGTGACAGCATTCCAGCAGGCCATATTGTTTCTGTTATGCAAAGAGGTTATATTTTGAGAGGGCGCTTATTGCGTTCTGCAAAAGTTTCTGTTTCAAAATCACCAAGCACAGGAACGGGTTTCAATACCACCGTTTAGTAGGATAGAAATGCCCTCTTTTCACTGCATCACCCACGGATGCCAAATGAATGTTAACGATAGCGCTTGGGTTGCTCGTTCTCTTGTTCTTATGGGTTGGCACGAGTCGGACATGGAAAATGCCGATTTTGTTTTTCTTAATACCTGTTCCGTTCGTGAAAAACCACAGCATAGAGTGCTAAGCACCTTAGGCGTTATTCGAGATACAAATCCTCGTGCTAAGGTTGCTGTGGCAGGTTGTGTTGCGCAACAAATGGGCGAAACTCTTTGGGAGCGTAACGCACATGTGCATATTGTTTTAGGCAGTGATGGCGTTGCTATGGCGCCTAGGGCCTTTGCTCGTATTGCAAAACATCCTAATTTGCGCCTCTCCCACCTTGACTTTACAGATACCTTTCCTGATAGAGATTCTCAGTTGCTCCCCTTTAAAGAGCAAGAAAGTTTACCCACAGGAACACTCGGTGCCAGCCTGAAAAATGACACCCGTGCTTTTGTTAATATTATGCAAGGTTGTGATAATTATTGTGCTTATTGCATTGTTCCCTACACACGTGGCCCAAGAAAGTCACGTGCAACGGCGTCTATTTTGCACGAATGCAAAGAATGGCTCGCACGTGGCACCTGTGACATCACCCTCTTAGGGCAAAATGTAAATGTCTTTGGAGAAGATGACGGCGGAGACGGTACGAGTTTTTCTCAGCTTCTTTATAAAGTCGCTGAACTTGACGGTATTAAACGCCTACACGTTGTCACTCCACACCCAAGAGATTTTTCAAACGAAATAGTGCAAGCATACGGAGATCTTTCTGTTCTTGCACCACGCTTGCACCTTCCACTACAGGCAGGTTCTGACGCCATATTAAAGAGTATGGGGCGAGGTTACACCAACACGCATTACTTAAAACTTGTGGAAAATCTCAAAAAAGCAAAACCGAATATAGCGCTTTCTACTGATTTAATTGTTGGTTTCCCTGGAGAAACAGAAGAAGATTTTAAAGAAACCCTGCGAATGGTTAAAGAAGTCAACTTCATAAGTTCCTTCTCTTTTGCCTATTCCGACAGGCCAGGTACTCGTGCATCAGAAATGACAAATAAAATTGCACCAGCGCTTCAACAAGAAAGGCTCAATCGCCTCATAGTGCAACAAGCCGAACAAGAAGAACAATGGCTCAAAAGCCGTGAAGGTATAGAAACGGAAGTACTTCTTGAAGCGCATAGCAAAAAACCAAAGTATTCTAATATAATGGAAAGCCATCAGGAAAGACCTGCAAGCCTTATCCATCAAGAAAATTCTGAAATAACTGCCCTCAGCAATCCCGATACAAATACCGTGGAACCAGACCAAAACAACACAAGTTGGCAAGGTCACGATTCATGGGGAAATACGGTGAATGTGATTATTCCAAACCACTTGGAACAAAAAGCAGGAAGCATAGTTCCCGTGCGTATTCTTCGAGCAAAACGACATTCATTATTAGCGGAACTTCGCTAAAAAAGGAGCTCCCCATGGCGACAATAAATAAGAAATCAACGACACAACTCTTAGCGGAAGCCATACGTTTTGAACATTGGGCTCGCTTTCATTGCATGCGTGAAATACCAAAAACACTGAATGACACGTTAAATGACGAATTAAATGACACTGTGAATGACGAAATAAATAACCCAGCTTCACAAAAAACAAATGATGAACCTGAGACAGAAAGCGCAAACACAGAAAGCGCAGACGCAGAAAGCGAAAACGAAAATATAGAAGCAGAAACAGCCCTTATTCAAATTCCTGCCGTACTTGTTGAGCTTTGCAACGAAGAATATCCCCACCTCTCTGCCTTGCTTTCACGTATCCAAGATAGTGAAATCAGCCTTGAATCTGCCAGAACACATATCATAGGATTTCTTAGAGAACACAGTGAACTAGATAAAGAAAACTTCACAGAAGAAGCTTTTGCAGAAGAAATGCAAGCAATCAGCGCTTCAAAAAAATTCACTCGATATCTTGATGTTTTCTACACCTTTGTTCAAGAAGAAGCAGACACAGAAGAAGAAATGCTCACCGCCAAAGAAGCAGAAATTGGCGCTGAAGCTATGGCGAAATTTATGGAAGAAGCCCCAGTTCCTGCCTTTTCTACATGGACAGAAAGCTTTCACCAATGGGCAGAACAAAGAAATTTCCGCCTAGAACTAGAATAAATTAGAGTATAGTAAAAGATTTTTGTGAAATAGATTTTTGTGAGGGGGAAAACCCCATTTTTTTGAAATATATTTTATTGAGGGGGAAAACCCCATTTTTTTGAAAAAAATGAGGTTTTCCCCCTCAAACTCCCCCTTTCCTGAAAAAACATTAATATAGTAATTATTAGGGTTCTAACCCAAGGCGGACAGCTAAAAACCTAACGTGGGGCTTTGCCTACCCAAAGGGCGACGTAGTCGTTTACGTTTGCGAGGAACGAGTAAATACGTAAATAGAGAGCCAAGGTGGGGACTTCAACTCCCCCTTTCCTGAAAAAAACATTAATATAGTAATTATTAGGGTTCTAACCCAAGACGGACAGCTAAAAACCTAACGTAGGGCTTTGCCTACCCAAAGGGCGACGTAGTCGTTTACGTTTGCGAGGAACGAGTAAATACGTAAATAGAGAGCCAAGGTGGGGACTTCAACTCCCCCAAGAAAAAACGTTTAGATTCTATTGGCGTACAAACCTTCAAGGAATTTTTCCATAGCCTCATCCATTTGCGGAATAAATTCCTGTAAGGTGAAAACCGTTTTACAGCCAGAGCATTGCATATGCGCTTCATGGCACGTACGTTTAATAAAAAGAAATTTTTGACATTTTGGACATGCAATAGTTGTTATTGCTTCTCTAGAATTACTAAAAAACGCCATTTTTATTCTCCACTTATTGAAGTTTAGTTTTTATATTTTCCTTACAAAACTTTTGTATTAAATATATGAGAGATTGTAAGGAATATTTTTTTAAGGAAGGGGCCTTTGTAACCTCATAAATTGCGTTTTTTTGCAAACAAAGTTTGTAAAGAAACGCTTATGCGGGGGTTTGGGGGAGTTCAACTCCCCCAAAAAAAAACAAAAAAACTGTTCCCTAAAAAAAAACAAAAAAAACTACTCCCCCAAAAAAATATTTTATTTCAGTAAAGGGAAATGGCATACAAGAGTGTGTCCTTGTTCTATTTCTTTTTCTTGCGGAATTTCTTCCATACAGCGTTTTTGTACATAGGGACAACGAGGATGAAAGGGGCAACCTTTGGGGGGATTGAAGGGGCTAGGCGGTTCTCCCTGTAGGCTTACAAATTCTCGGTGATGTTGGTTTAGACTTGGTGCAGCGTCCATCAGAGCTTTTGTGTAGGGGTGAGCTGGCTTTGAAAAAATAATTTCTTTACTTGCTTTTTCCACAATTTGCCCACAATACATGATGGCTATTTCATCACTCATATACGCAACAACATGTAAATCGTGGGAAATAAAGACATAGGAAATACCTAGTTTTTTCTGTATATCTCGCATTAAATTGAGAGCTTGTGCTTGCACTGACGCATCAAGGGCTGATACGGGTTCATCACAAACGACAATTTGTGGCCGTGTGATAAGTGCTCTTGCAAGGGCGACACGTTGCCTTTGCCCACCAGAAAACTCATGGGGAAAGCGTGTGTAATGACTCGGCTCGAGCCCGACTTCCACTAAGGCGCTTATGGCTTTTTCTTTTATATGCTTTCTGCTCAGGGATTTATCGCTTAAGAGTAGAGGCTCGGCGATGGATCTGCCTATGCATATTCGAGGATTCAAGGAAGAAAAAGGATCTTGAAAGACCATTTGGATTTTTTCAGGATAGGCTTTTTTAGAAGGAAGACTTGCACTAAAAACAAGCTCATCATCAATGAAAACTTCTCCTTTTGAGGGTGCTAATAAACCGACCATCATACGTGCAACCGTTGATTTACCGCAACCAGATTCTCCCACAAGCCCAAGGCAAGAGCCTTTTCCCATGGCAAGATTTAAATCTTGCACGGCATAGAAGAAATTACTCTGTCCCCATTTCTTTTTAACAGAATAGATTTTAGAAAGATTTTTAATTTCTAAAATATTATTTGACATGGGTAACGCTTGCAGATTCGAATGTTGCCATTTCATTATAAATTTTCAAAGCCGCTTGAATAATAGGATATGCAAGGGCGCAGCCTGTGCCTTCACCAAGTCGCATTTCAAGGTCAAGCAAGGGTTTTTGCTCAAGGCATTTAAGAACATGTTTGAAGCCTGGCTCTGCGGAGGCATGGCTAAGAATGGCATAATCTTTGACCGCAGGGTTTATGGCAACCGCCACAACATAGGCAGACACAGAAATAAATCCATCAATAATGACGGGCATTTTTTGTGCCGCCGCCCCTAAAACAACACCACAAAGAGCCGCAATTTCAAAGCCGCCTACATGGGATAATATATCAAAAGGATTTTTTGTTGCTATAATATCTTTATGGGTATCGAGTGCTTTTTGAATAATTTGGGCTTTATGAGGAATTTTTTCTTTAACTAAGCCTGCACCAGGCCCTGTCACATCGGTAGGACTCAGATTATATAAGGCGCAGTATAAAGCGGTAGCTGGGGTAGTATTTCCTATTCCCATTTCACCGATGGCAAGAATTTTATAGCCTTTTTCTTTTGCAAGACAAGCTTCATTTGCGCCAGCAAGAATAAGCCCTTCGCAAACCTCTTTTGTCATTGCGGCTTCTTTTGCAATATTATTACTTTGCTCTGCATAGCCGATATATTTGATATTTTCCATATCAACGCATTTTTCTCTGTGCCCTGCATCAAGCACTATCATATCCATATTTGCATGACGAGCAAGAACGCTAATACCAGCGCCACCACGAGCTATATTGAGAACCATTTGATGGGTAATTTCTTGAGGCTGAGGGCAAATATCTTCACAACAAACTCCATGATCCGCCGCCGCAACAATAAGGAGGGCTGGCTCAATATTCTGGGGCATTTTCCCCTCAAAAATAGTATATATCTGAGTGGCAAGATCTTCTAATTGTCCGAAGCTACCTTTAGGTTTTGTAAGGTGATCAAGATGATGCCTTGCTTTTGCTTCAAAAGTTTCTTTCTGTGTAGACTTTATGGAATCTAGTAGAGTTTGGTAGCTTTTAAACATAGTTGCTCCTCGTTTTTTTTCATTATAACGAAGAGCAACATACTTCACAAGACATAATCTATAGAATTTAAGGCAAGTATTTTAATATAATTATTTTTTAGGAGACCAAACTTTCCAAACATTTCCTACAAGCTCCTCATTAGGTGTTAGAACATCTTTACCAGGAACCCATCCCATAGGAGTGGCTTGTGTGCCTTCGTTTTCTCGCACTAATTTATACGCTTGAACTTGGCGTAACATCTCGTCAAGATTACGTCCAACGGCAGGAGAAAGAATTTCACAAGACTGCACAATGCCTTCAGGGTCAATAAGAAAACTACCACGAACATTAATTCCTAGCTCTTGATTATAAACACCATAAACTCTGCCTAGATTCCCACCTGCGTCTGCAAGCATAGGAAACGGAGCAACTTCATTGCTTGTCATTTTAGTAAGTTCTTGTTCGTCCCACATTTTATGGACAAAAACACTATCCGTACTAATTGTAAGGATTTGAACGCCAAGAGCTTCGTATTCTTTATATTTTTCTGCAACTGCAGAAATTTCAGTTGCTCAAACAAAGGTAAAATCACCAGGATAAAAAAACAAAAGAACCCATTTACCAGTATATTGAGACAAAGACACGGAACCAAATTTTCCCTGCTTATACGCAGGCACAGTGAACTGAGGGGCTTCTTTACCAATAAAAAACATATTAAACTCCTTTTTTACGTACTCGTTATTTTGAATATCTTACACAATGTAGGATACCAGTATCAAAAATTTTATTATCTTCAAAGTATATAAAAGCAAATTCAAAAAAGCAAATTCAAAAATTCAGAAAAGCAAATTCAAAAAGCAAATATGAGCTCTCGCCTAAAATGCGCTTGTTTTAGCCGACCATTGTCCTATAAGCACGCCATAATAATTGAGTAATTGTACTCGAACAATATAGTCTTTGCCATATTTTTGACTATTTTGAGATGCCGTATTTTGATTGCCTTCGTAGTGAATAGCCACATGGGTGATATAATCAAACACAGGTGAATCATGGGATAGGAGCTTTATCTCCTTCGATTTTGCCAATACATTATTCATAGAGCGTTCAAAAATATGAATATCGAGAGTATCATCACCCGTTGTATTCGTTATTTTTCCAATAAGCACTTGCGGTCTCTCTTGAGACCTCGTAAACGCAGGTGATTTTAGCATCTGCACAGCAATTCTCGTGGTACATTCTTCCAAAACTTGCTTCATTTCACTTTGTTGTTTCTTTTGTACTCGACTGCTTGGATTTGCCTGTACTGAGTCTTGCTTTGTTTGGCAAGCACCTAAAGGGAGAAGTAAAGCCACACAAGCCATTAATAATATAAAGCGCTTCATAAACTTCCTAAAATAAAATATTGTTCATATACGTTCAACACATTTACCCGCAAGAAACTTTCCAATAATGCAAGGTATTCAAAGCTTATTGCAAGCTGTAACATCTGTATTTGTAGCATGCGAAAGAGGGCAATATCAAGCAAAATTTTTATATCCTAAATTTATATGACCCAAAAGAACTCTAAACGAAACAGAGGTGCATTTACACGTTATTTTCTTCATACA
>CAMQVJ010000057.1 GCA_947038175.1 uncultured Desulfovibrio sp. | reverse complement strand
GAATGGGGTTTTCTGGGTGAATAACGGGGATAAGTGCATCGATTGCTACTGGAATACGAGTAGGTTCTATATTGTTTTTCTTGGCACGTTCAACTTCATTTGCTTTAATGTCACGTGACGCCATGGCTATATTACAAAGCCCGTCAACAAGGGCTTTTATGCCATTACCTGAGCCACCGCCAGAAATACTTATTTGTATATTTGGGTTAGCTGCCATGTAGGATTCTGCAACTTTTTGCATGACTGGAAGCACTGTGGTTGAACCGTTTACGATTATTTGGTTGCTTGCGGCGTTGGCTTGGGCGGTGAAGAGCATTGTTGTGGCAAGAATTGCCGTGGAGAAGATTTGTGAAAGTTTCATTTGTGTGATCCTTTTTGATGTTACATGTTATGTGTGGAGTGTTAAGTGTTGTGTTTTTGAGTTATACTTTTGAGGGGGAAACCCATTTCAATGAACGTTTGAAAATTTGCCATGTCGACAGTTGCGACTATGCAAAGTAATTGTGTCAAGAATGTTACAAGAAACTTAAGATTGTGTTACAAAATTTATTGTTATTTTGTCACCAAACTGTCACAATTCCTCCGTAAAGTTGACACATCTTGGGAATAGATTTTCTTTAGGTTTTTCTGAGATTACAGCAAAGAGGTATATATGGAAAAGCAATATATTTTAGTAGTTGAGGACGATGCGGATATTAGGGACATGCTTGTTTTTAATTTGAAGCGTGAGAATTATGCTACGGGCGAGGCGGAGAATGGTTTGCGTTGCCTTGAAGAGGTTCGTAAGAAGAAGCCTGACCTTATCCTTTTAGATGTAATGATGCCTGAAATGGACGGGATAACGGCGAGTAAGGAATTGCTTCGTTTTTGTGATGCGCCTATTATTTTTCTTACTGCAAAGGGCGAGGAGCTTGACCGTGTGGTTGGTTTGGAGCTTGGCGCTGAAGATTATGTGGTAAAGCCTTTTAGTATTAGGGAGCTTTTATTGCGTATTAAGGCTGTGTTGCGTCGCTGTTCGCCAAGTCCAGACGTGAAGAATTTGGGTGAGTTTATAGAAAGAGATGGTGTTTGCGTTGATATACATGCGCATCGAGTTCTTGTTGATGGCGTGGAGATTCAGGCGACGCTTACAGAATTTCGTCTTTTGGAGGATCTTATGCGTCATGCGCGTATAGTGAGAACGAGGGAACAACTTCTTGAGTCTGTATGGGGTTATCAGTTCGAGGGCTATAATCGTACGGTGGATACGCATGTTCGGCGTTTGCGTCAAAAGCTTGGTGATAAGGGCGACCTTGTCGAAACAGTGAGAGGGCTTGGCTATCGCTTGCGGTAGTAAGTTATTAAGGAAAAAACATGTTAAGAAGAATGTCCTTTTTTATTCGTATTTTTTTATCTTTGACTGCGGTTATAGTGACGGCTATTGCTGTTCCTGCGTATTATTTTTCTGTTTCCATGCAAGAAAATTTTTTAGAAGACACTAAGGCGCAATCCTTTAGACAATTAGAATTGATGAGTCTTTTATTTGATTTTGAGCCAAAACATTCCTATGGGAATTTTTATGAAAATGTTTATTCCGATACGCATATTGAATTAGAGAAAAAGTTAGAAGATCAAAATTTACGCATCACTCTTTTTCAAGAGAATGGCGATGTTCTTTATGATTCTAGCGTGGAGAAAAAAGAAATTGCGAACATGGACAATCATGGGGATAGAATAGAATTTAAAGAAGCAAAAGCGACAGGGAAGGGATTTTCTCTGCGTTTTAGTAATACCTTGGGGATAGATTTTATTTATGTGGCGATGCCTTTGGATGGGGGGGCGATTTTGCGCTTGGCTTTGCCGTATGAGAATTTTGCAAAGCGTATAGAGTCCTTATTTGGTGCGGTGGCTTTTGTTTTTACTCTTGGTATTTTGATTGCTTTACTGCTTGCTTTTGGTCTTTCCTATGGAATAAAGAGGCAGTTGAAAAAAATGCTTACGGTGATTGAGGCGATTTCTTTAGGGAAATACGAGAGCCGTCTGCATCATGTTCCTGGGCAAGAATTTGCTGTGCTTGCACAAGCTGTGAATAGAATGGCGGAAAATATTGAAGCGCAACTTGCGGTTATGCGTGAGCAATCTGCACAACTTGAGGTTATTTTTAATACGATACAGAGCGCTATACTTCTTTTAGATAATAATGGAAATATTCGCCATACCAATAAGGCCTTGCGTGCATTAGCGCCGTGTTTGCAAAATCAAGAATTGTGTAATCAAGATGTGATGCCTGAAGATGTGAGAATGCAAGTTATTGAATGTATTGCGTCTCCTGTACTACAAAATACGGTTGATAGAATATTGAAGGGTGAAAAAAATAGCCAAGGGTTTCAAAATATTCAAGACGCAAACGATACGAAAAACACAAACGACACAAATGACACAAATGACATAAATGACATAAAAGATAGAAACGACACAAGCGATAGCAGGGAATTAAATTATTATCTTGAGCTTGAACTTTTTCCTTCTCGTCATTTTTCTGTTTATTTAGCAAAACCTGAGAAGGCGACGGAGAGCATGGGGCTTGTTATTCTTATACAAGAAATAACGGAGATTGTTCGCCTTGAAACAGTGCGTAAGGATTTTGTGGCGAATGTGTCCCATGAGCTGAGAACGCCACTTACGGCGATTCAAGGTTATGCGGAAACTATTGAGAGTATGCCAGAGCTTTCCGATGACTGTAGACGTTTTGCGCAAATTATTCATAAACATGGTTCGTATTTGAATGTTATGGTGGAGGATTTGCTTTCTCTTGCTCGTATTGAGAATGAGAAAGAGGCTTTTGTTTTGAGTGCGGTTTCACCTCTTGAGGCATTTCATACGGCGGTAGGTTTTTGTCATAGAAACTTGAAGAATAATGATTTAACTCTTTGTGTTGATATTCCAGAGGATTTAATTTTACAGGCTAATTTGCCCCATTTAGAGCGAGTTTTTCGTAATCTTTTGGAAAATGCGTGTCGTTATGCTTTGCCTCAATCTGATATTCTTGTTTCTGCAAAAGTTCAGGGGAGTGAGTGCGAGTTTATGATTCAAAATAGGGGTGTGTTTATTGCACCTGAAGATATCGAGCGTATTTTTGAACGCTTTTATCGTGTGGAAAAATCTCGTTCATCGACTTCTGGGGCGGCTCTTTCTGGTTCATCCACTGGTTTAGGCTTGGCGATTTGTAAACATATTGTCGAAAGACATGGGGGCACGATACGTGCAGAAAGTACGCATCACGAAACATATAGTGAGACTTCTTTTATATTTACTTTGTCGCACGTGGATTCTTCGCATGGTATAAATTTTTCTCTCGATATGGGTTCTTCGCCTGATTAGATAAAAAAATCATGGAAATTTCCCAATAAATTATTAATCAAACAGACTGATTCATAAATCTATCCGTGTGTTGACTTACGCACTCACTGGTTCTGCGCCCTTGCCCTTTTTATTAGCCCTGAAAATGGGGATTCCTAAGGGCATCATGCCCTTAGGTGGTGGGTTTTAGGGAGGTGAAACCTCCCTAACAAAAAAACAAAAACAAAAACAAAAAGAAAAAGAAAAAAAGAAAAAGAAAAAAAGAAAAAAAGAAAAAGAAAAAAAGAAAAGAAAACAAAACAAAAAATAACTAACACTAAATAAGGAGGAAAAATAATGAAATATAAGTTTGAGACAAAGAACGTCGATTTTTGTTATGGAGACAATCAAGTTTTGCATGATATCAGCCTTGATTTTTTAGAGAATAATGTAACGGCGCTGATTGGGCCTTCGGGCTGTGGGAAGAGTACTTTTTTGCGGTGTTTAAATCGTATGAATGATTTGATTAGCTCTGCTCGGGTAAAGGGGGATATGCGCCTTGACGGTGACGATATCTATTCGCAGAGTATGGATATTGTGTCGCTTCGTAGGCGTGTGGGCATGGTTTTTCAAAAGCCGAACCCTTTTCCTAAGAGTATTTTTGAAAATGTGGCGTATGGGCTTCGGGTGAATGGCCATAAGAACGAGAGTGATATTGCTGATAGGGTGGAGAGGACTTTGAGGCGTGCGGCGATTTTTGATGAGGTGAAAGATAGATTGCATACGTCTGCCCTTGGTTTGTCTGGTGGTCAGCAGCAGCGGCTTTGTATAGCGAGGGCTTTAGCGGTTGAGCCTGAGGTGCTTCTTATGGATGAGCCTGCTAGTGCGCTTGATCCTATTGCGACGCAGAAGATTGAGGAGAGTATACATGAGCTTAAAAATCAGCTCACTATTATTATTGTGACACATAATATGCAACAGGCTGCCCGTGTTTCTGATAAGACGGCGTTTTTTTATATGGGTAAACTTGTGGAGTTTGGCGATACGGAAACTATTTTTTCTCGCCCTGCGCAGAAGCAAACAGAAGACTATATAACAGGAAGGTTTGGTTGATAGTATGACAAAAGAAGATATTCGCCTACAGGAAATGATGGTAAGTTTGAGAACTCGCCTTTTGGTGATGTGTGCTGAAACGTCAATTGCTTTAGAAAATACCCAGCAAGCCCTTGCACAAAAAGATATTGGTAAGGCTACGGCGGTGATTGAGGGGGATACGGGGATAAATGCCCTTGAAAATGAAATAGATGAGCGTGCGCTTTGTATACTGGTTCGTACTCAGCCTATGGCGAGTGATTTGCGTTTTGTTGTGAGCGCTTTGCGTATTGTGACAGATTTAGAGCGTATATGTGATGAAGCGGTGAGCATAGCGGAACATGTTATGCTTTTGCGTGATGTTTCGCATTTTGCGGTGATGGATGATGTCTTGCGTTTTATGCTTGCTTCGAGGGCTTTTTTTGATGAAACAGTTGAGGCGTTTAGAAATAATGATGCGGATAAGGCAGAAAAACTGAGCCAAGGAGACGCTGAAGCCTTGCAAGAAGAGGTTCGAGTTTTACAGCATGTGGTTGCGAAATTTGAGGAGAAGGAAGCGGGCTTAGATGCTCAAGTGGTTATGCATCTTATTCTTGTGGTTCATTCTTTGAGTCGTATTTGGCAGCGATCAGTGAATTTTGCTGAGCAAATTTATTTCTATTTAGAAGGGGTGAGTCTGAAGCATAGGGATTGTGAGCTTACTTAAGAGAATAGGGCAGAACTTTATGAGTAGTGTTTGAGTCATACTATATGTTGGGCAGTTTTTAGAGTTATATTAAACAAAAAAAAGAGGTGAAGAACACCTCTTTTTTTTTGATATATTTTTGCTTCAGTATTAATATTTTTTGATATCAGATACTTGATGCGTAAACTTTATGCAGTTGCGCTAAAAACGCTACCAAACATAGCATCGTTGCTCGTGAATGATTGGGCGTTTGCTTTTAGAGCGATGTCATTAGCAATAAGATCTGTGAATTCTTTAGCAACATCAACTTCGTTTGAAATTTGACGTACACGGTCATCGGCAGAACCTGCTTCAAAGGTAGCCTTTGTGCCTGTGCTGTTATAGTTACCATTTGCTGTAAAAAGATCCGCATCTAACTTGTGTGCATCGGACATATAGTCTTCTGGTGAATAGCTATCTGTTGCGTATGCTTCTACGCCCATGCCTGAAGGCCCTGTTTGATAATTCATATCAGTAGGGCTAAAGCCAGGAGTATTCACATTAGCTACATTATGAGCTGTGCTGCTGGTACTGTACGCTATTTGAGTAATCGCACCTGCGGCAGTTTGTAGGGCAGAATCCATGCTCATGGTGACACCTCTTTCATCTTTTTATATAAGTACTGTATTTATTATAGAATATTTCTAATAAGGACACAAGTTAATTTAAAGGTATGCGTTGCTTTTTCTTTTTGGTGTCGTTTAAACAAAAAAGACCTTGCAGTGCAAGGCCTTTCGAGATTCTAAAATCCAATACTATATCTTTTATGCTTTTTCGTTTTGGAAACCAGAGCGAGCTTGCATAAGTTCTTCTAAAACTTCAAGGCTAATAAGGCCGTTGAGGTCAAGAAGGATAAGCAGACCTTTTTCAAGTTTGCTTACGCCCTTAATATAGTTTGCTCCGTCGCCTTCAACAACTGCTGGTGGTTTTTCGATAGCGGATTCACTGATACGAATAACTTCGCAAACAGCGTCCACAATGAAGCCCACGGTGAAATTTGTTGTATGAACAACGATAATTCTTGTTTCATTGTCATACGGAATAGGAGGAAGCTTGAAGCGTTTACGCATGTCGATAATGGGAATAACTTCCCCACGCAAATCGATAACTCCTTTAACAAAGCTTGGCGCTGAGGGCACGATAGCGATGGGAAGCATGCGAATAATTTCTTGCACTTGTAAAATATCAATGCCAAATTCTTCATCGCTCACTCTAAAGGAAACGAGTTGAGCTAATTTTGATTCATGATTATCTGAATGATTCACTTGTTTTTCCATAACGCACCCAATTGTTGATTTGAACGTGAAAAGTATTTCCACGCGCGTTTGCTTATTGAAACTGTGTTTCCGCTTCTGTTCTACTCTTTTCTTGTCGCTTACTTTGTATGTTCGGAGACTTTGTGGAAAAGTTTAGGGAAATTTTGAAAAAAAATGAAACTATTCGAGTATTTCTTGAGATACTCGATGGCATAGCTTACCTTGCCTTAATATTTTATAAAGGTAAAGAAAAGTTATTTATAGGCTATTTTTCATTTACGCCCTTTGAATGGCAAGCCCTATATGAGGTTTCCAAAGGACATCATGTCCTTTGGTGGAGAGTGTGAGAGGCAAAGCCTCTCGCGTTGGATAACGAGTGTGAGAGGCAAAGCCTCTCGCATTGGATAACGAGTATTGGACTATAAAAGTGCCTTTTATTTTGTTGTGAGTGCGCTTGCTTCACTTGCTTCTTTTACGCCTTGCTTCTTTTTCGGCTTTGAGTAGCGCCGTTTCTTTGATTTTTTCTTTTTAAGTGTGGGTTCTAGATACGCTGGAGAATTTTCAAGGCGGATAAGCGTTGTGTAAATAATGTAGCCAAGCCATGCGTCTGTGGCGGCGTATTTTATTTGCGAATGGGTAAGTACATCGACTGCCCAGTTTGAGCATTGCGCACCCTTACTTATGCGGTAATCCAAAAGGTTTGCGGAGATAGTGCGAAGCCCTTGCGCCTGTAGGCCTTTTTGATTTGCAAGGCGAGCGAGGTCAACTACGCTATTTGCTTTAAAGGGGTGCAGTTTCATAAGAGCGTTGAGGTCATCTTGTATGGCCACGCCTGCTTTGATGATATCTTCAGATTCTAGTATCTCGGCAAGTTTTTGGTCAAATGGTATGCGTCCTAATTGGATAAGGTAGACCTTTTGATCGGTTGCCAATTGCATAAGAGACGGATGATAAGGCGTTCCTTTTGTAAACATAGGACGTGTTTCTGTGTCAAAGCCTAAAATCTGTGCCTTGTGGAGTTCTGGAAGAATATTTTCTAATTCCTTCTCTGTGCGCACAAGAACAATTTCCCCTTCGTACGTGAGCACGGGAAGACTGTTTATTTCCTCTTTTGTGTAAAGGGCTTTTTCTAGGTTGATACTTGTCATATCCATTTTTTAAACCTTAGTTTTGTTTTTGACGTAAATTTTTACGATATTCACTAACAGCTTTATTATGATCTTTGAGATTGGTTGAAAAGACGTGCCCTGCTCCAATACCTTGCGCAACAAAGTAATAATAGCCGTGTTCTTCTGGGTTTAGCGCTGCTTCAATAGCGGAGAGGGAAGGGGAACATATAGGCCCAGGAGGAAGCCCTGCGTATTTATAGGTATTATATATGTTTGTGCTGTCCTGCAAGTGAGATCTGAGTAACGGGCCTTTGAAATTTTTCCCTAAGCCATAAATAATGGTTGGGTCAGCTTGCAGTATCATGTTTATTTTCAATCTATTATAATAAACACCTGCTACTTTTGGCCTTTCAGGTTCTGTTCTTGTTTCACGCTCGATAATAGACGCCATGATGATAATTTCTTCAAGGTCTTCAGGAGCAGGGATTTTTCCATCAGTCCATAGGGGCTGTGTCTTTTCCCAGAAAGTGTCCACAAGGCGAGATGCCACAGTCACAGCGTTTTTTTGATCCATTTTTTTTGGCTTACATAAAAGATAGGTGTCTGGGTATAGAAAACCTTCTGCGCTGTCGAAAGGGATATTATTTTCTTCAAGGAATTTTTTATCGTGGATAACGTCTTTGAAGTCTTTTGCAGTACAGAAGCCTTCGCGTTCAAGCAGTTCAGCAACCGTCCACCAAGGTAAACCTTCACGTATAATTACTTTATGGAGAATGACATTTCCGCTTAAAAGTTCATCGAGGATTTTTTGAGGAGACCATGCAGGGCTGAGTAAAAAAGTACCCGCTTGCAAACGTTCCGCTTTTTGCATGATATGCGCATATATTTGAAACTTATAGGAATTAGTGATAAGCCCCTGTTCCTGTAAGTTGTTTGATATACTGACTAAGGATGACCCCTGTATTATTTCAACGGGGAAAGCTTCGGCATTTTTGTCGGCAGGAGTGTATAAAAAATTCCATGCTTCATAGCTCATATAAGCAAAAGTACAACTTCCAATAAAGAAGAGTAGAAAAAAGACTTTGCTGAAAAAACCAAATCTTTTTCGTTTATTTAAATTTCTCATACAATATCCTCTGTTCGTTCAAATAGTATGCGTTTTTGTTGGCTATTGAGAAAGGACTCTAAAATACGTACTGCCGATTGTTGGTCGACAATTTCTTTTATTTTTTTTGCTTTTAAACCAAGAGAGCGCAAATCTAATTCTGCTTCATAGCTTGAAAGCAGTTCTTCCATGTAATAAATAGGCATGGGAAAACGTCTTGCTAATGAAGCAGCAAAATTGCGCACTTGGGAAGTTGTGATACATGGGTTACCATCCTCATGGAACGGCAAACCTAAAACAAAGGCATAAGGTTTATGTTTTTCCACTAAGTTCCTCATTTCCTCGTAAAATTTTACTTTCACGGATCTATCTAAGGTACAAAGTGGAAAAACAAAACTCGTCTGTTCATCAGAAATGGCAAAACCAACACGTTTAACACCGTAATCAATTGCCATATAGGTGTTTTCATTTGTCATGTTCTTAGTTTATAGCTTTTAAGGCTCAAAGGCAAGAACAAATGAATTGGGCGTGTTGATGCTATATCTGCGACAAAGGTTTTACTAGAATGAATATGTTACGCCAACGGTGGACAAAATGATTTTATTTTCATCAACCATAGGGCTATCTTCAATTTCGTCGCTCAAGAATTCTACCTTTGCACCAGCAAAAACATGAAGGCGATCATTGATAGTGTAACGTGCGTCTAAAGTAAGGAAAGGAGAAATGGCATCGTTAGGGTTGTATGCAGAAAGTCCGCTACGACGTGATTCAGAACCAGAAATTCCGTAATAAGAGTCTGTTCTTTCTTCACTTTCCCATTTTACGCCTGCGCCAGGAGTAACAGTGAAAGCGCCTAAGTTAATAGGGTAGCGATAGAATGCGTCTGCTGTGAAGCCGTTAGCGTTATCAAGAGTGTCATGGGATATGCGTGCTCCGATATTACCAATTTTTGTGCGCAAAATGTATTGAACATACGCATCAAGAGTACGGTCTCTATCATTCAAACGAGATACTCGATAGTCGTCAGTGTCGTCTGCGTCAAAGCTATTTTCGCCAAGACGAAGACCTATGGAAAGTTCGTTCATGTCGTTGTCGTCGGTCCACAGAAAAACGCCTGCGCTATAACCACGAACATAAACATGCTTTGCTTCTAAATGAACCATAGGGAAAGGCACGATAAGAGAATCGTGTCCTTTGTAAGGTGAAGTGATAAGTACGGCACCACCACCAGCGCTAAATACGGTTTCAGCATGAACAACAGGCGCATAGAAAGACAGCATGAGAAGAGATGCGCTTAGAAACGCTGTTTTTTTAATCAATTTTAACATGTAAACTCCTTTTTATTTGGTTAACGACATTTTATGCAATATTTGTACCTAAAAAAGGTATTTATTTAAAAAAAAGTGTAAGTACTCTAAAGGAATACTTATTATTCTAAAAACGTTTTCTATTGTAGGGTGTCGTTGTTTTTGGGCAAGCTCGGTATGGGAAGTTTTTTCCTAGGCTCTGCTCACGTTTTACATCTGTCTTTTTATAGTATATGCTCATACTTTACAAGCGATTTAATCCTCAGTTTTAATATATAGTCTCGACATTCCAATTTGCTTTTTTTTGAGGGAGTTGAGCTCCTATCTGAGCTCTCTATTTCCCTTAGCTTTAGCTTAGGGAAACAAATTCGGCGAGTTTGTATGTTGGATAGGCAAGCCCCCACGTTACGTATTTTTTGTAAACAAAGTTTATAGAAACACATAAATATGAGGTTTCCAGCTACCCGACGAGTTGCGTCAACTTTTGCATCTATGAAGAATAAGTAAATCGTCAGCCAAATAATAAATTTATTTATAGCATACTAATAGGATATATCATGTCACAACTTTATGATGATTTTTGCAGAGAACATTTTATATTTGCAGGCCCGTGCGCTTTAGAAGATTATAACCTTGCCCTTGATACGGCGTTTGCCATTAAGGAAATTTCTGAACGCCTTGGCTTGAAAGCGGTGTTCAAAAGTTCTTTTGATAAGGCAAATCGTACCTCAAGTCATGGCTTTCGTGGGCATGGAATGGCTCAAGGCTTAGAATGGCTTGCGAGAATAAAAGAAGAAACAAAGCTCCCTATCGTCACCGATATTCACAACGCAGAACAAGCAAAACCTGTTGCTGAAGTTGCTGATATATTACAAATTCCTGCTTTTTTGTGCCGTCAGTCAGATTTACTTGAAGCTGCGGCAGAGTCAAACGCTATTATTAATGTGAAGAAAGGACAATTTCTTGCGCCGTGGGATATGAAAAACGTGAAGCAGAAATTGGAAGATTTTGGAAATACAAAAATTCTCCTCACGGAACGAGGGGCGAGTTTTGGTTATAATAATCTTGTTGTGGATTATCGTTCTTTGCCTATTATGCAAAGCTTCGGTGTTCCTGTTATTTTTGATGCTACCCATTCGGTTCAATTGCCTGGCGGCCTAGGTTCAAGCTCTGGTGGACAACGAGAATTTGTACCAGCCCTTGCACGTGCTGCGGCAGCTGTCGGCGCAAATGGTATTTTTATTGAAACACACCCAGACCCAGACAAGGCTCTTTGTGATGGGCCAAATAGTTTACCCCTTGATAAGCTTGAAGGCCTTTTAAAAGAGCTTATTGCTATATGGGGTGTTAAACATGGCGTGTAAATATCCTGAATTTAAACATATGGATATCAGCCATATAAACGCAGATGTTATTGAAAAAGCCCGAAAAGTGCGTTTTATTGTGCTTGATATCGACGGTGTTTGTACCGACGGCAAGCTTCTTATGGACTGCAATGGGCAAACCATAAAAGCCTTTAATGTTCATGATGGCATTGGCATAAAAACGGCTATGTTTGCTGGCATTGGTGTTGGTATTATCACAGGGCGCAATGATCCCTGTGTGGAAGCACGCATGAAGCCACTCGGTGTGACAGAATATCATTCTGGTTTTTTTAGCAAGCTTGAACCTCTTGAAATTATTGCTAAACGACAAAATATTTCCTTTGATGAAATGGCATATGTTGGCGATGATATTATTGACCTTGACCCCCTTTGTCATGTGATTTTACCTGTGGCGGTTGCCAATGCAAGGGAAGAAGTCAAGCAAGTGGCATCGTATATTACGAAAGTAGAGGGCGGACATGGCGCCGTTCGTGAGGTGGTTGAATTTATTTTAGCCTGCCAAGGTGGAGCCAGCCCCGCTTCCTATTGGATTAAAAAATAAGCGGAAATATTTAAAGAATTTTAAAACCCTCTCACTTTAGTGATTTTGGATATAAGATAGTATGAATGTATTGTTAAAAAAAAATAAAGAAGATAAGAAAATACACCCTTTTCTCTTTCTCATTATCCTTTTTGTTCTTGGCTTTTTAAGTGTTAGCGCATGGAATGCGTGGGAAAGGAAAATGAGCGAGGAAGCTCTTAAAGGGCTATTGCGATCAGATGACATTGAATTATTGCTCAGCGGTGATGCCTTTTCTCAGAAAATAAAAAAAGAAGATGGTGAGCAGTCAGAATTAGAAGCAACTCTGAGGGCAGAATTAGCAAAGAAAGTAGATGAAGTTTTGCCAAAAGATTTGGTGGAATCTTTGAATACGCCCAATACGCCCGAAGGTACGAATACACCCGAAGGCACAAATACGTCTGGCGTCGCAGCAAAAGAAAATACTATTCCTTTAGAAGAAAGTGAAAAGATAAACTCTACCGCTCATAGTTTTTCAGAAATAAATCCCACGGGAATTCCTGATTATGTAGGGGATACTGTGAACCTTGCCTTGCGAGATATTCTTATTTATCAAGGAGCGCACGGAGCAGAACTGTGGCGGCTTAAAGCGAAGTGGGCAACCCTGCGCCAAACAACATCGGTACTCAGCCTTCGTAATCCCACCTTGCTTTATCATACAGGCAAAAAAGAGAATCTCTCTGCGGATGAAAAAGAAAAACCCCAAAGCACAGCGGGTCAAGATAAAAACAAGCCAGATAATATAGAAAAAGATAATCCAGAAAAAAATAATATAGATAAAAATAATACAGCAGAGCCCTTTGATATAGCAAGGCTCATACAGGGAAATAGGGAAAAATCCTCGCAGGCTAAGAATAAAAATGAGAACGAGAATGATAGGGATAATCCTGATGATTTCTTCAAAGATTCGGAAAATCTTGTCCTTGTTACATCGAAAAACGGCATAATTTTTGACAATAATACAAAAATACAATTGACCGATGATGTGCTTGCAAAGCAAGAAAATAACCAAGTTAAGGGCGAAGTTCTCATTTATGATGAAAAGACCAATGTCGCTACGTTTCCCGACTTTGCAGATTTTTCAGGGGATAATCTTGACGGGAATGCACAAGAACTGCACTGGGATTTAAATAAAAATCTCATTCTTGGCTCGGGAGATGTGGAAGTTTTTTGGCAACCAAGTAAAAAGCCGAAACCATAAAATAATAATTTTGACGCTGTAATCCTTGAAATTTTCATGCAATCAAGATAGGTTTGATTACTAACAGTAAGTAAGTATTTGTGAGAGGATAATTTTATGCAAAATAAAGATAGTAGAAGTATAACGAAAGTGTTCATTTTTATGGGTGTATTCCTTTTTGGTGGACTACTCTTTTTTACGCAGCCAAGTATCGCTGTTCCTCTTAATATGTCTGACGATGAAATGCCTATTAAGGTGAATGCTGATGATATGGTCTACGATATGGATAAAAATACGGTTACATTTATAGGTAATGTTGTTGTGGTTCGTGGTGATTTTGTTATGGAATCTGCCAAGATGCGAATCTTTTTACAGGAAAAAGAAACAAAGTCAAAACCAGCAAAAACCGTTCCCAAAAATATCCCTCTTACAGGGGCTGGAAATACTGAAAAAGAAAAAAATCCGTCAGGGAAAAATAATAATATTGAACGTATTGAAGCATTTAATGGCGTTGAATTTGATTATGGAACCCAGTCAGGAACTTCAGAATCCGCAGTATACGAAGCCCAGAAAGGCCTTTTGACCATGCGGGGCAATCCTGTTGTTCGTGATGGTGAAAATATCATTCAAGGTAACACCATTCGTTATTATATGTTTGAAAGACGCAGCGAAGTGATTGGTTCTGATAAAAAACGTGTTGAAGCGATATTTACCAATAATTAAGGGTTTGAGTTATGATGAATACATTTCTTGAGGCGGAAGAGCTAGGTAAATCCTTTGGTTCAAAGCAGGTTGTTCGCAAAGTTGATATACGTATCGAACAGGGTGAAATCATGGGGCTTCTTGGTCCTAATGGTGCGGGTAAAACCACGACGTTCTATATGCTTACGGGGATTATTAAACCTTCAAAAGGGCATGTGCTTTTTAAAGAAACCGACATCACAACGTGGCCTCTTTACCGCAGAGCACGCTTGGGCATTAGTTATTTGCCACAAGAAAGCTCCATATTTAAAAGTCTCACTGTTCGCCAAAATCTTCAAATCGTTTTGGAGTATATGAAAATCTCCAAAAAAGAACAAAAAGAAAGAGCCGATACCCTGCTTGAGGATTTTGGGCTTACTCGGCTTGAAAATTCCCTCGCTTCCTATCTTTCTGGTGGCGAGCGCCGACGCTTAGAAATAGCCCGTTGTCTTGTGTCTGAACCTTCTTTTGTTCTGTTAGACGAACCGTTTGCAGGTATTGATCCCCTTGCTGTGGGTGATATTCAGAATCTTATTTTAGGATTGAAAAACAGAGGCATAGGCGTGCTTATTTCTGACCATAATGTGAGAGAAACCCTCTCTATTTGTGATAGAGCGTCTCTTATGTATGAAGGAAATCTTATTCTCACAGGGACACCTACGGAAATCGTTAATAACGAGCAAGCCCGCAGTGTTTATCTTGGAGAAGGTTTTTCTTTTTAATACAATATAATTACTTCGCTTTTGATTTTTTCCAAAGGAAAAGCGGAAAAATTTATAATAGCTGAAAAACTTCTTTTGAAGTGATACAGTCTATAAAAGGTGTATATATGAAAAATATTTTTATAGTGAAACTTTGTTTGTTTATTCTTTTTTCTTTTACAGGCCAAGGATTTGCAATGGAAACAGAAACTACTATGAATACTGCCCCTGCGTCTGGTGAAATTATTTTGCTTACAGCAGAACAAGCAAACGATTATAGAAAAGCAAAAAAAGATATTTATGTACTCGATGTCCGCACCCAGTCCGAACATGACCAAGAAAAATTTGAAGGTAGCAATCTTATTCCTTTGGAATCCTTAAAGGATCGTATTGCCGAAATTCCAAAGGACAAAGAAATTCTTGTTCACTGTCGCAGTGGTAACCGCGCAAAACAAGCCGCTGAAATCATAGCTCCCCGTTTGCCAAACACAAAAATTTATGTACTCAACGGTTTTCCTATCTACCCTTAAACTTTTGATATTCGTTTAGCCTATCTTTGTTTTGGGTTTACCTCTCCTAAAATACATATGTACTCTTTAAATTTATTTTGCTTTAATCTATCTGAAACGCTTGACGAATGTGTGAAGCGAGTTATTTAATAGGTAGTATTAATTCATTGTATTTTTAAGGAGTATTCATGTCTTCAAAATCCACAAAACATAGTTTTAAAGCAGAAACCCATAAGGTTCTCAATATTCTCACCCACTCTCTGTATACCAATAGAGAGATTTTTTTGCGTGAACTTTTATCGAACGCTTCCGATGCCCTCGATAAATTCCGCTTTTTACAAAGCAAGGGCGATCAAATGATTCACCCTGAGCTCAATTCTGAAATTCGCATTACTATTGATAAAGATGCAAATTGCATCACCATTAGCGATACTGGTATTGGCATGAGCATGCAAGAAATGCAAGATAACCTTGGCACTATTGCAAAATCAGGTTCTGAACAATTCCTTAAAGATATGGGAGCAGATAAAGCTTCCGCACCTAAAGAAAAAGCTGAAAGTGATGACAAAGCCGAAGGTGATGAAGTTACCGATGCTTTTGTTGAAGATGAAATTATTGAAAAAGCAGATGATGCGGTTGCTAGTGACGCTTCTCAAATCATTGGACGTTTCGGTATTGGCTTTTATTCTGTGTTCATGGTTGCGAGCAAGGTAGAAGTTCTTTCTGTTTCTTCCCTACAAAATGCTCAATCTGATAACGCAAAGGGCTATAAGTGGGAATCCACAGGCGATAGCGATTACACTATTGAGCCGCTTGCTGAGGATAGTGAACTTCTTCGTGGTACTATTATTCGTGCGCATCTTAAAGCCGATGCGAAAGAATTTTTGGAAGAATACCGCTTAGAAAATATCATTCGAAGCCATTCCAACTTCTTGCCATTTCCTATCTATCTTAATGATAAACTCATCAATACCACTCCAGCTCTTTGGCGTGAACCAAAGTTCAGCATTAAGCCAGAACAGTATGACGAGTTTTATACGTTTCTTAGCGATGACAAAGACAAACCTTTCGATGTTATTCATCTTGCGGTTGATGCGCCTGTGCAGTTTAATGCGCTTATGTTTATCCCTAATAAAACGGAAGATCATTTCCTTGAGCAACGTGATAGCTGGGGGCTTGACCTTTATGTGCGCAGAGTGCTTATTGAAAAAGATCGCCAAGAGCTTTTGCCTAACTACCTCGCCTTTGTTAAAGGTGTAGTTGACACAGAAGATTTACCTCTCAATATTTCTCGTGAAACTTTGCAAGAAAATCTCGTGCTTCGTAAAATTTCACAAACCATAATTCGTCAAATTATGAGCCACCTTGAAAGAATGGCAAAATCTGACAAAGAAAAGTATAATAAGTTTTGGAAAATGCATGGTAAATATTTCAAATTTGCCTTCAATGACTACGCTTTCCGTGACAGAGTGGCGACCCTTATGCGCTTTGTTTCCTCTACATCAGCAGAAGAATTATTAAGCCTTGATGATTATGTGGCACGTGTAAAGAGTGCGCAAAAAGATATATGGTATGTGAGCGCTTCTTCTAAGGAAGCCGCAAGACTGAACCCTCACCTTGAGCGCTTTAAACGTAAAGGCATAGAAGTTCTTTATCTGCTTGAACCAGTTGATGAAATTGCTCTTGAAAGTATGACGACATATAAAGAATTTACTTTCAAAAATATCGAACAAGCCACTTCAGAGTCTCTTAATGAGTTCACAGATGTGGAAGAAAATAAACCAGATTTGCCAGAAATGACCTCAGAAGATAGCGAACTTTTCACCGAAATGCTCGCATCTATGAAAGAAATTCTGAATGAGAGAGTAACGGAAGTACGCAAGTCAGATAGACTCAGCGGAAGCCCTGCTTGTATGGCAAGTGCTGAAGGTATGAGCTCCTCTATGGAAAAACTCATGCGCTCTTTCCAAAAAGATGAAGGCGTTCCAAAGAAAATATTGGAAATTAACCAAGACCACGCCCTCGTGCGCTCCCTTGTTAATATCTACAAAGATGATAAAACATCAAGCTTCTTTGCGGAAATGACCAATAGCCTCTTTGAAAATACCGTGCTCCTCGATGGCTACCTCAGTGACCCATATATTATGGCGGAACGTGCCCTTAAGATTATGGAAAAAGCTGGCGAATGGTACGTTGACCTTAGAAATAAATAAGTAATTGTAGTTTAGAAATAAATAATTGTAGTTTGAAAAAAAGGGGAGCATTTAGCTTCCCTTTTTTTGTATTTTATTTATATTGTTGCAACCTTTATGTTTTTTGCCTTTTTGTGTTTTGGATTTTGGGACTGCGATAGTTTTGGCGCTTGGCAATAGCTTCCGTGTTTGGCATGGGCTTTGGTGTGTGGCATACGCCACGACATGAGGAAAGGCTTTAAAAGAAATTGTTTTGTTATTACCTTTATGCTTTTTTTTGGATTTTGGATTTTTGAGGCTGCGATAGTTGGGCTTTTTGGCGCAGGCTTCCGTGCTTGGCGATAGCTTGGGTGTGTGGCATACGCCACGACATGAGGAATATTAGAAGCGCCGTATAGCACTGC
>CAMQVJ010000056.1 GCA_947038175.1 uncultured Desulfovibrio sp. | reverse complement strand
AATATATTGGGAGTATTTTGAGGGAGAGAGTATTTTGGGGGAAACCCCATTTTGCAGCGCAAAATGAGTTTTCCCCCAAGCCCCCTTCCTGAAAAAGCAATTATTAAAGTTAACTAAATATCTATGGAAAAAGTACTATATATTTAGTGAATACAGGAAAAGAGCACAGTTGGAAATTCAGTAACTATATGGAAAGAGCATTCCTTTTTAGCAAAATAGACACAATCATTTTTATTAAATAAAGGCACAGCACATGAAAGTATTACTCGTACGCCCCCAAGCTCCAAATATTTTGTCGTTCACCAAGGTTTTAGACAGCGAACCCTTAGAATTAGAATATTTACACACGGTGCTCAGTCAAAATGGCTTTGAGGATTATATCCATGATGGCCTCATCGAAAAGCGCACAGTAAGAGAAAGCATACGGGTAGAAAAGCCAGATGTCATCGCTATCACAGGTTACATCACGCAAGAAACACTGATGCGCAAGTTTTGCCAGCAAGCAAAAAAAATCAACCCTAATATCATTACTGTGGTTGGTGGGGTACATGCACAACTTAATTTTGAGCGTTTCTATGATGAACAAATAGATTATATTGTGAGAAGCGAAGGCTGTCAGGACTTTATGGAATTAATCTTCCATATTCATAAAAGTAAAGATATCGAGCTTGCTCACATAAACGGTTTATGTTTCAAACAAGAAGGTATTTGGCAAAGCAACACACTCTCCCCCTGTGATATCAATGATTTGCCAATCCCCGACCGAAGCTTTTTTGAAAAAAACAAGCAACACTATCGCTATTTATTTTTAACGGAAATAGCCTCCATAAAAACCTCCGCATCATGTCCTTTTAACTGTAGTTTTTGTTACTGCACTTTGCTCAATAGCGGAAAATACACAGTCAGAAATTTATCTCTTGTCATAGAAGAGCTCAAGAATCTTTCCGCTCAAAACATACAAATTTGCGATAATGATTTTTTGGTTGACCCTGCACGCATTCGGGAATTTATTCGCCTTATACGTGAGAATAATATCCACAAAACCTATGTATGTTATGCAAGGGCTGATTTTGTCGTCAATCACCCCGACATCATAGAGGATTTAGCGTCCATAGGTTTTAGGCTCTTCCTTGTGGGCATTGAAGCGGTGTCCGATGAACAGCTTAGCGCATACAATAAAAAGACAGATTTAGAAATAAACACAAAATGCGTAGAAATCATTAACGCCACCTCCGCAGAATGCGTTGCCCTCATGATTACTCCCATCGACGCCACAAAAGAATATTTCAAACAGCTCTGCGACTGGGTAATAAAAGTAGATTTAAAACTTGTCACCGTGTCTATTTTTACGCCTATCCCTGGAACGCCCACCTATGAAGAGTATAAGGGGCAATACACAACGGACAGAATAGATCATTGGGACTTTCTGCACCTTGTTCTTAAGCCGACAAATTTATCAAAAAAAGAATTCTATCTTGAATATTATAAGATGCTAATCAAGCTTTATAGGCGTTCAAAAAAATCACAATCCTATGATTTTGACCGTTTGGATTATTATAAAGGCGTGCTTGTTTCTTTTTTGCGTCGCCAAATTAGAGGAGATTAAACACGGAATGAAAATTCTATTCATCCAATCAACCCCCTATTATAAAAGAACAAAGCTTATAAAAAAATCTCGCCTTTACTTTGTTGGACTTGCGCCTGCCCTTTTAGCTGCCCTTCTACCTTCTCATATCGAATTTGAAATTTGCCTTGAAACCATTGAAGATATAAATTTCGATACCGATGCAGATTTAATAGCAATTTCTAGTATGGGACACGCTATTTTGCGTAGCCTCGATATTGCAAAAGAGTTCAGAAAAAGAGGGAAAACCGTTATTATGGGCGGTTATATGGCAAGCCTCATGCCCGATGAAGCCCTCAAGCATTGCGACAGCGTTATTATTGGTGATGGAGAAATAGCGTTTTTAGAAATGATTGAAGATTATAAAAAAGGGCAATTACAAAAAAAATATTATCGCCCCTTAGAAAAATTAAGTTACCCTCTCCCAAAATACGAACTGCTCACACAAAAAAACATCGGTGACTTTTTGCCCGTTCAAGCAGGAAGAGGCTGCCCACATTCCTGCTCCTTTTGCTCCGTTTCCTGTCTCTATAAAGGAAAGTATTTACAGCGAGAAATAGCAGAAGTTCTTCGAGATATTCGACACATAAAAAAACTAGGCTATAAAAAATTTCTGCTTCTCGATGATAATATTTTTTCTGATAAAAAATACTTAACAGAATTATGCCACGAAATTAAAAAAATCAATATGCAATGGCTTTCACAATGCTCCATAAAAGTAGCAAATTTTCCAGACACACTCAAACTCATGGCAGACAGCGGCTGCATAGCCCTTTCCTTTGGCATCGAAAGTATATCACAAAAAAGCCTCGACAGCATGGATAAAGCATGGGCAAAAGTGGAAGATTACCCCACGCAAATAAAAAAAATCATGCAAGCAGGAATCGATGTTTCAACGGAAATGGTCATCGGTGCGGACGGTGACACCCTAGAATCCATCATGGAAACAGCCGATTTTATCACAAAAAATAAGATCGTCGTGCCAAGATTTTATATTTTAACCCCCATACCAGGAACCGTTTTTTACGAAGAAATGCTCGCTGAAAATCGTATAGTAACCCATGACATTTATCAATTCGATGGAGCGCATGCGGTTCATATACCCAAAAACATGAGCCCCGAAGAATTAACAAAAGCCTATTGGCAACTCTATAAAAAAGTGTTTTCCCTCAGCTCCATATTTAAAAGAACAATTCTTCGGCGAGGATGTATAAAATCGCCACTCAAATATTTGTTTTATCTCTATGTTAATTTATATTATCGTAAACAAATTCACAAAGGAATCACCCCAAATATTATCTAATCTTTCTATGGATACTACGCCCTATTGCACTCGGCACTCCAATATGAGAAGATTTGCCTCTCAAACTCTCCGCCAAAGGACATTATATCCTTTGGAATCCTCCATTCTTATGTTTAAAGGTATCTATGAAAATTCAAGAAATAAAAACCGTAGCAGAATATAACGCCTTTGTCTTATCCGTCTATAAAGAGGACTCTCTCTTTAAAGACAATAAGACCGATGTGATAAGTCTTATTTGTTCCTCAGAAAGTTGTTTTGCAAAAAATGCGAACATCAAAATGCTCAAAGTCACCGCAAAAGAAAAAACTCTCTGCCAAGCAGTTTTTATTATTCATAAAAATAATCCTTCCGATATGTATGTGAGTTTTTTTGAGAGCCTTGAAAATCAGAGCGAAGCCGTGGCTCTTCTCATGGAAGAATCTGAATTTTTTGCAAAAAGTAAAGGCTGTCAAAAACTCATCATCGGCGTGGAAGGACATTGCAATAATGGGCTTGGCTTCAATTTTGACGTAAGCACATCGCCCAGTTTTGGCGAATGTTACAGTAAGCCCTATTATCAAGAATATTTCAGCGCCTACACTCCCGTTTACGCTGTCAGTTATTACGATACCCTACAAACCATGCACGATTCCCTCCTTCAAGATTTGACAAAAAACAAGCACGACTTCACCCAATTCTCCCACGAATTCGGAGACTTCAGCAGAAAAAATTTCACCAATACCATGAAACGCTATACCGATTTAAATAATGAAATTTTTGCAGATCATCCCTATTATTTCAAAAGAGAATACGAAGAAGATGCAGAACTTTTTGCCACCATGCGCCCCCTCTTACGTGGTCACAATCTCGTTTTTCTCAAAAACGGTGATGAGTATATCGGCTACGAACTTTGGTACCCAGATTTCAATGAATTTGTACGCCCCCAATCAAAAGCAAATTGGCTCACCTATTTCATACACAAAATATTAAGGCGCAACGCAAAAAATGTAAAAGTCGTAGAAATCGGTGTAAAAAAGAAATATAGAAAAAGCACAGCCATCATTCGTATTTTTTACGAGGCGGCAAAAGCAGCAAAAAAAAGCAAACTTGCCACAAGTAGCTGGATTTTAGAAGAAAACCACCTCTCAAAATACATAACACAACGCTACGCCCCCCACTTTTATAAAAAGTATGTGCTCTTTGAAAAATCTTTATAACAATAGTAGCTCCACAAAAACACCGCACACTTTTCGTTTATGAGAAAAAAAGTAGCATTTACCTTGATTATTTACGAGATTAGACTTGACCAATGCCCTGCTTATTCTTATTTAAAAGGGAGTGATTATATTATCACTTTTATACGCTGAATTTTTTCATTGAAAAAGCACTCTTTGAGCGACCCTCAAAAAGTTTACTCGTCGATGGCTCAATAAAGCATTAATATAAAGTTTCTCACTTTTCTGTGAAAAAAACAATAAATAGAACATCTTAATCTATTCATTCCTCATAGAAGAATACTATAAAATAAACGTTTAACAATGTGGATTTATTATGTCTCAAATAGAGAATGCAGCACTTGAAGAAATATTCCTTGAATACGACATCCTTACAGCACAAGTTGATAAAATCTTTGCAGACGTGCGTGGTCAATTTACAAAAGAAGTGACCTGCTTTGAATCTTGCAGTGATTGCTGTCACGCTCTCTTTGACCTCTCCCTTATAGAGGCCATGGCAGTAAATAGAGCTTTTCAAGACAAGTTTGGCTATGGTGCTACTCGCTCACATATTCTTGAGCAAGCAGCCGACGCCGACAGATCCCTTACTCGTCTAAAATATCACTTCTATAAAGATGTTCAAAAAGGCATTACTGACGAAAAAGTAATGGCGGAAGTGGCAAAAGAAAAAGTGCGCTGTCCCCTTTTAGGCACAGATAATCTTTGTCTTATGTACGAAAATCGCCCCCTTACCTGTCGTATTTACGGCGTGCCAACCGCAATCAACGGCAAAGGCCATGTTTGTGGAAAATGTAATTTCGACAAAGGCGCGCAATACCCAACCCTACATCTCGATAAAATTCAAGACAGACTCGCACAAATGAGCCGCAAAATAGCAAAAGCCCTTGGCTCTCGCTACACCGAATTACACCACGTCTATGTGCCCGTTTCCATGGCACTCATGAATAAATACGATGACGCCTACCTTGGGCTCAAAGTGGAAAACAAACCCAAGAAAAAGATGAAGTCCCCACTCGGCTAAAAACCTTGCAATAAGGGTACAAGGATTGCAAGCAAGAACCCCACGGGGTAACATGCAAGACAGGCAAACTAAGCAATCCTAAAAGCCTAAAAAGCAAGCTTACCAAGTCATCAGACTTCTAAAATGTGCTACAAAATTCCAGAAATGTGTTTATAATGCATCAAGAAAATAAGGAATACGCATGAGTTTAAATATACCAGCCTCCATGTACAGGGACAGCACACAGCCAGATCTTACCCAAGAACAAGAGCTGCTAAAACTTGACCTTTACAATAAAATTGCACCAAGACGACGTAAGTTTATTGATCGCATAGGCTATGCCAACTGGGATCCATTTCCAAAACCAAACGATCCTATGGAAATCCGAAAAGACGTTTCACAACGCACAACTCAAGAACTGATTAGAGACTTTTTCCACTCTCGTCCAAAAGACGAAACCCAAAGCAATGCCTACAGGCAAGCGGCTCTTGAAATGGCTCTTGGTATTATCAATCGTGATGAAAAATTTCTTGGCTACTTTGACTTTACCATGTGGTATTACGAACTGCTACAAAGAGAAGACCTCTTAGAAGCCGCACAAAAAGCAAGAATGTAAATCTATACGGTGAGCAAAAAACTGCAAACCACTAAAACTGTAAGACATATAACATCATAAGAGGAATAAAAAATGAAAGAACGCTACGAGTCTTTAGACGAATATATAGCTGACCTACAAGCAGAAATTGCACAAAGCGAAAACTGTGCAAACCACTACTATCAACTCGGTATGGCTATGCTTGCAAAAGTTGACTACATGGAAGCAGAAGATGCATTCCTGAACGCTGTGCGCCTTTCTCCTCGTCTTGCAGAAGGCTTTGTGCAACTTGGCGGACTATGCCTTCACAAAGGTGACTACGACGGCTGCCTTCGTTACAACGAAGAAGCTTCAAACATCCGTGCTAAATACCCAGTTCCACAAGCAAATATTGGCTTCTGTCACTTGCAAATGGGCAATGTCAAAAAAGCTAAGACTGCCCTCAACAAAGCTATCACATGGGATCCAAACTTTCTGCAAGCAAGAACGACCCTCGCTTCCGCTCACTTTATGGAAGAAGACTACGACGCCTGCATAGAAGAAAGCAACAAAGTAATCGAACGCGAACCAGCCTTTGGACCAGCGTGGAACAACCTCGCTCTCGCATTCTTTGAAAAAGGTGAATTTGCAAAAGCTGACGACGCTGTCAAAAATGCCCAAAAAGCTGGCTACGAAGTTGCTGCCCCCTTTGTAGAAGAACTTAAAGCTAAATTATAATTTTTTTTAGAATTGCGTAGGAATTTGATTAAGAAATAGTTAGGAATTGGTTAGGAATTGGGGAGAGAAACTTTTGAAAAAGTTTCCCTCCCCAAACCCCTCCCTTCAAAACTTTTTATATATTTCACGCTAAGCAAAAGATATATTAAACAAAAAAAGAACCAAGCAAAACTTGGTTCTTTTTTGTTTAATATAAATTATAAATGGGACTCGAAGCTCATGCTCTCAAACCTCACATGTTCTTTTTATTAAACCACCCCTCGATGGGAAAGAAAAAATACTATTATATAAAAGCAAAACCCTCTTATACTAGCTTGGACTAGAGGGGGATTACATTGTTTTCTTTTCTTTCTTTTCTTTATCAAGTATTCGTAATTCATCTATAATTTTGAGGGCTTCTTTTTCTTTTTGCTTGAAAAATTTATCTGTAGCCGCTTTGGAATTAACATCGTAAGAAGGCTCTTTGCCAAGCACATGGGTATTTATATCTTCAGCTAGCAAAAGAGAGCGAAGCGCTGCACCTGTTGCGTTAAGGTGGTATGGTATGTCACGAAAATACTTTTTATCAAAATTGTAGAAACGCTCATCACCAAATAGATTTACGCCTATATTTTTGTATATCTGCCTGTACTTTTTTAGGCGTTCCTGTGTTTCTTGTGTGTCGGCATCAAATTGTTTATTTTTTACCGATACAGGATAAGTGACATAGAATTTTATTCCAGATTTTTTTGCATATTCATTAAATTTCATAAGTTCTTGAATAAAATGAGGGTTTGCTTCATCGGAAGTAATATACAGGTTTTCACTAAATTTAACTAGAGGAGAATCCATAAAAAACTCTCCATCTCGGGTAAGAGCCAACACATTATAGGCTTCTGGTGAGAATATATTCGTATTATTCGTTACATTATGCAGAATAAGAGATTCTTTTTCTATTATCGGCAATGGTCTATAAATAAAAGGAAGTCTTTCCCAGTAGGAATACATGTTTCTCCAGAAAATTTGATTCCTCATTTCAGGACTAAGCAAAGATTGGTATTGCGTCGCCCAAGTTGTGAATTGGGCGTATGTCCATGCATTAAGATTGCTCTTACTATTTATATAATTATACTCAAGGGGTGCAATTACAATATCACCTTTTTTTGCATATTTCTTTACTAAATTAAAGTGAAAATCAATAGGGAATCCTGCATGGGTTGCTAAATTATGGATAGAATAATCAAATCTTTCTTCTAATATTTTTGTAGATATACCAAAAAGACTATTTGATCCTGAAATGAAAAACATATGAGCTTTATCTGTCTCTTGCCTTTGAAAATTGTAATCCTTAATAGTGAGGATACCTTCAACCCAATAGGCCGCTGCTTTATATAGAGGACGGTAACTAAATAGCAATATCAAAGAGATAAGCCAAACAATAAGAGGTATCATGATAATAGAATAGAGCATGTATTTTGTGTTTTTTTTGTAATTTGATTGCATAGTCAACCCTTAAAATTGAAAATAGATAAACTCAGCTTCAGCGTCTGGAAAATTAATCAGTAATATAGCTAGCCATGCAAGAGAGCATAACAATAGACCAACACTATAGATACTGAGAAGTTTGGATAGTTTATTTTTACTATATAATTCTTTGCTACTTCTTGCCGTAAAAGCAAGTATGGCCGCAAATCCAATAATTGCCCAAGCTCTATCATGTATAATTCCAAAAAAATGTCTACGAACCCCAAACCCATTATCAAACATAAAAGCATTCATAAACACGCTTACTCGTTCAAAATCAGGTGCACGGAAAAAAATCCATGTGAAATTTACAAAAAGAAATGTAACAATAACAGCAGGGATAAGAGGGATTTTATAGCCCGCTTTTGTCCAAAGTCGATGTGCAAGAATAGCAAGCCCATGCAATGCTCCCCATAAAACAAAAGTCCATGCAGCGCCATGCCAAATGCCACCAATTAAAAAAGTCAGAAACAGGTTAAAAAGGGTACGATTATCACCCTTTTTATTACCCCCTAATGGGATATAAATATATTCCTTAAGCCAGCGGGATAACGTAATGTGCCAACGTCTCCAAAAATCTTGAATATTTACAGCTTTATAAGGTGAAAAGAAATTAAACGGTAAATGAATATTAAAAAAGAGAGCACATCCCACAGCCATGTCGCTATAGCCAGAAAAGTCAAAATAAAGTTGGAATGTATATGCAAGGCTTGCAATTACTGCTTCCATAAAAGTCAAGTTCGCACTTTGTTCAAAAGCATACACAACAAGCGGACTAATATTATCCGCTATGATAACTTTTTTAGCCAACCCCATGGAAAGTAATACAATACCCCAATAAATATTTTCCCAGTTAATCTTTCTATTATTCTTATCGGCAAATTGCGGCATCATTTCTTGGTGATGCACAATAGGGCCTGCAACTAACTGAGGGAAAAAACACACAAAGAGGCAATAGTTAATAAAGCCCCTATCCGTAGGATCATTTTTATGCGTGTAGATGTCTGCAAGATAGGCTATTTGTTGGAACGTAAAAAAACTAATACCAATCGGCATTATGATATTAAATGAAGGAAATTGAGTTCCAGCAAGGTTATTAATACTTAATAGAGCAAAATCGGTGTATTTATAATAGCAAAGAGCAGCAATATTACCAAAAAGTCCAAGGATAAACAGAGGCTTTCGCAACTCAGCTAAACGAAGAAATATTGTTTTCAAAAACTTGTCTATGTTACTAGTGGATACATGTATAGACGCATTTGTGCCCGCCGCAGTAGACAAGAGGTACCCAATACAAAAATTCCACAAGACAGATATAAGGATAACCCAAATATAATCAGGATTCCAATAGGCATAATAAAAAAGTGAGGCTAAAAAAAGAAATGTAATGGCAAATTGTGAAAAACTATATCTAATGCAAGTATAGTAAATTAAAATAGTCAGTGGTAAGAAAAGTAAAATAAATTCCAAAGAACTGAATACCATAGCTATACTCACACATTAGAAAGTTAAAGAGGCTTGCTATTTAATCCAAGTGAAGTCAACAATCTACTAATTGACTTTGCACTCTGCCTCAGATCCCCGAAAAATAAAACAAAAATAACATGAATATAAAAAATTTATGCACCTAAGTAGGCTTGTTGCACTTTAGGATTGGCGAGTAAATTCTCTGCACGATCTTCCATCACAATGCGCCCCATTTCCATAACATAGCCACGGGTGGCAATCTTAAGGGCTGCCCTTGCATTTTGCTCAACAATAAGCACAGTTACACCACGCTCATTCACTTTCTTCACCGTGTCAAAAATAGTTTTCACAAGCAAAGGTGCAAGCCCAAGTGATGGCTCATCAAGCAGTAAAAGCCTCGGTTGCCCCATGAGCGCACGACCAATTGCAAGCATTTGCTGCTCACCACCAGACAAAGTGCCAGCAAGCTGAGAACGACGCTCGAAAAGTCGAGGGAAAAGCTCAAAAATCCACTCAAGAGTCTGCTTGATTAAATCCTTATCCTTTACAGTGAATGCACCTAAATTCAAATTCTCAAGCACAGTCAAAGACGTGAAAACTCGCCGACCCTCAGGGGATTGCGTAAGGCCTCGTGTGATAATCTCATGACTCGGTAATGTGCCAATCTCCTCACCACATAAACGAATAGAACCACCCATTATCTTACCAAGACCACTAATAGTATGCATAGTCGTCGTCTTACCTGCACCATTAGCACCAAGAATACTCACAATCTCACCCTCATCTACATGAAGACTCACCTCGTGAAGCACCTCAACCGAACCGTAACCAGCTCGTAATTTATCAAGCTCTAAAAACATATATATTCTCCATAACTGAGGGAGCTACCAGGGGAAGTTATCAGGGGGAAGCTTCGCTTCCCCCTGACCCCCATCAGTAAAGGGCATGATGCCCTTTACAATCCCCATATACTTAACTCTCTTTATTCAAAATCTACTTAATTTCATCTATCCAAAATACACACTCTTTTTCAAACGCAGTTTGAAAAAATACGGGGGTACAGGGGTATCATACCCCTGTCGGGGCTAGGGGCAGAGCCCCTAATTTTCTTTCACAGGGGGAAGCTTCGCTTCCCCCTGACCCCCATCAGTAAAGGGCATGATGCCCTTTACAATCCCCATATATTTAACTCTCTTTATAACTATCACTTATACTAAACTATATCTTTTTCAAACGCAGTTTGAAAAAATACGAGGGGTACAGGGGTATCATACCCCTGTCGGGGTCTTAGGGGTGGAACCCCTAATCTTCTTTACCGAGATAGGCTTCGATAACTCTTGGGTTGTTTCGAATTTCGACGGGTTTGCCTTCTGCTATTTTGGTACCATATTCGATAACGACGATTTTCTCACAAACTTTCATAACGAGTCCCATATCGTGTTCGATGAGCATGACGGTGATACCCCGTTCTTGAATTGCTTGTATGAGACGAATGAGAACCTTGGTTTCTGGTTGGTTCATACTGCCTGCTGGCTCGTCGAGTATAACGAGTTTGGGATCGGAGGCGAGGGCTCTTGCCATTTCTAGGAGTCTTTGATTTCCGTAGGAGAGGCTGCTGGCTTTTTCATTCCACATGTGAGCTAGCCCGACGAATTCGAGTTCTTCCATGGCTCTTTCTAGTGTTTGGGCTTCTTCTTTTCTTTGTGAAGGCAGCCTAAACATGGAGGCAAAGAGTCCGCTTTTCATGCGGCAGTGACTGCCTGCGAGAACATTTTCGATCACGGAGAGGTTGGGAAACAGGCGTATAGATTGAAAGGTCCTTGCAATGCCTTGCTCCACTATTTGGTGTGGGCGAAGCTTAGTTATGGATTTGCCTTGAAATTCGATAGAACCTTCGTTTGGGGTGTAGTTACCTGTTATGAGGTTGAATACTGTGGTTTTGCCTGCACCATTTGGGCCTATTATGCCCATGATGGAATTGTCTTCAACCTTAAAACTCATTTCATTGACGGCTCTTAGACCTCCAAAAGTTTTGGTCACTTTGTCGAGGGAGAGAATGGCATTCATGGAAATATCTTGTGTACTCATAGGTTTTCCTCTCCTTTTCCGTGGACTGAGCATGTGGGCTGAGCATCTTTTGAATCTTGAATTTGAGAGAGTGCGTAATCTACTTTATTTTGTGAGGCTTTTGAGAGTTTGTAGTGTCTTGGGCGTGGTGGAATAATGCCTTGCGGACGAATAATCATCATCACCATGAGGGCGAGACCAAACACCAGCATGCGAGCGCCTGCAAAACTGCGGAATATTTCGGGTAATCCAAAAACGAGAAAAGCACCGAGTATGACACCTGCTTGGCTTCCGCCACCTAGAATAACCGCAGCAAAGAGCAGAACGGAGTCCCAAAAGGTGAATGAACCAGGGGAGATGATTGTCATTTTTGCGGCAAAAAGTGTTCCTGCCATGCCAGCCCAAAAAGCGCCGATCATGAAAGCGAGGAGTTTGTACCTAGTGACATTGATGCCACAGCCTTCGGCTGCCACGTCGTCTTCTTTTATACAGGAGAGGGCTCTGCCGAAGCGAGAGCAATTGAGCCAGTGGAAGAGAATAACGGTGACGCCGACGAAGGACCAAATCATGTAGTAGAATTGTTCCCCTTTTTTGATTTTTATATCAAAAATTTCGGGGCGAGATATACCGAAGAGTCCGTTTGCTCCACCTGTTAAGCCGCCGATATCGTTGACAAGGGCGATGCGCACAATTTCCACAATACCTATAGTCACCATGAGGAGATAATCACCTCTAAGGTGAATAATGGGCCGAGCGACTATCATGGCAAAAAAGGCAGATGCGAAGCCAGATATCGGTAATAGATAGAGAATAGGTATACCATATCGAGTGTTCAAAATGGCGGTAACGTAAGCACCAACGGCATAAAAAGCCGCGTGTCCCATGCTAAAAATACCAGCTTGCCCGAGTATAATATTAAGGGAAAGGCTGAGTAGCGTGCCAAGTCCGACGCTCACAAAAACCGCTACCCAATACGCATCCATAAACTGTGGTAATACACTCATCACAAGGACGAGGGCAATAAGAATATAGTTGTATAGAGGCATTTTAGACGAGCCATATGTAGCAGACGAGCATATTTTCTTTGCTGTACTTGCTGTACTTGGCGAATTTGCTGTACTTGGCGAATTTGGGTTTATCATAATTTATCCGCCACCCTTTCCCCAAGTATTCCTGTGGGGCGTATGATGAGAATAAGAATGAGAACAAAGAAGGATATGGCGTCTTTCCAAGCGATAGTGAGATAGGCTGCGCCAAGGGTTTCCACTAAACCAAGGATAAGCCCACCAATCATGGCACCTGGGATATTGCCGATACCGCCTAAGATTGCGGCGGTAAACGCTTTGAGTCCGTAAGAGAAGCCCATGCTAAAGTCAATTTGACCATAGGCAAGCCCTACCATAAGCCCTGCAACACCACCAAGTCCAGGGCCAATGAGAAAAACAAGGGAAATAATGCGATTAACATTAATACCCATAAGTTTGGCTGCGCCTTGATCGATGGCGGCGGCACGAATGGCTGTGCCTGTTTTTGTGCGATGGATAAACCAGTAAAGAACAAGCATAAGAAGAATGGAGGCGCCAATTAATATAAAGCGAATAAGGGGAACACCCATACCAAACAAATCAATAATAACGGAAGGCCTCATAGCTTCTGGGTAGACGTAATAATTTGCCCCCCAAAGAAGGATAATGGCATTTTGGAAAAAAATAGACGCTCCCACAGCGGAAACCACAGCGGAAAGCCTGCTCGCATTGCGCAAAGGACGATACGCAGCTCTTTCAAGAAGCCCACCTAAAACAGCAACGAGTCCCATAACCATAAGGGCAACAAGGGGGATAGCTATCCAAATAGGAACAATTCCTCCAAGCCCAAAGCTCACAAAAACTGTCATACCAAGGTAGGCGCCGATGGTAAATAAATCACCGTGGGCAAAGTTTATAAGCTTGAGTACACCGTAAACCATGGTATAGCCAAGCGCCACAAGAGCATAAATGCCACCAATGGCAAGCCCATTAATGACTTGTTGAATAAAGAGTTCCATCTATTTTTTGTGCCCCATCGTGCAAAATATCGACCATGGTAAAAAGTCCATGGTAAAAAACTATAGCTCAAAATGATTATACGCAATTATGCCAAACATAATCCAAAAAATATATTTTAAGGCATCTGTTTTAAGGCACATATAGCAAACAGAGAATCCTTCCATATATTTTCCAGATTGGCAAGATTTTTCTAGTTAGAAGAATCCAGAAAGCATAACGATTACATTTTAAATTAAGGCATGAATAGCAAGCCTAATAGTTTCTATTATCTAATAAAAATAAACCCTTACTAAACAATAAAATTAAGAAAAACTTTTACGCCTGCTCTTACAAAAAACCTTTTTTATAGCCTCGTTCTCCTTGATTCGTACTTTTGCTATTCTTTTTATACACTTACAAAAAGTATTCACTTTTTTCATTAAAGAGTCTTAGTGTAAACCACCGAACTCTTTGGTCACTAGGGCATTATTTTACTTGCTTCTTTTCTTATACGTATGTAGCATCGCAAAACTACTACACTTAAAGAGGAATTCCCACCGTTGTGCTGAGAATATTTATTTGTGATCATTTTATTTGTAGCAATTTGAATTTATAACGAGTTCGTTTTTATTTGTTTTCAAATTGTTATAAGGGGTAATTCATGAGAAGAGTCATTTCTTTTTGTTTGTCATTGTCTGCTATATTTGCCTTACTATTTGGGCCTATCGTGGCATCCGCTACCGAGTCTGCCGCATCTAAAGCAGAGTCTGCCACAACGGGGAAAAGAACCCCATCCCATCTTATATTTCTCAGTGGACCTAAGGGGGGGCAATGGTTTGCGCTTGGCGCTTTGATTGCTGAAGTATTAAACCAGGATGTATTGCCAACCTCAACTCGTATTGGCGGTGGTGTTGCAAATATTGGAGACATCGAAGAGAAAAAAGGCGATATTGGTTTTACCCTTACTTGCTTCATGGGTGCCGCTGATTCTGGTGAAAAAGAATACGAAAGATTCAAGACAAAAGGCGTAAGCATTATCGGTAATGTATACCCACAAGTTCTCTATGTTTTACTACGTAAAGACTTTGCCGATAAATACAAGATAAAAACCATCAAAGACCTTCTTGCTGTTAATGGACCTACTCGCTTTGCCTCCCTAAAACCTGGCACAGCCTCTGAGTTCATTTTAAGTATGCTCCTCAAATATGGTTATAATACAGACTTTAAACAATTAGAAAAACAGAATTGGCAAATATCTTTCAATAATTATGCTGAAACCGCAGATAATTTTGCGGCTGGTGAATTAGATTGCTTCGCTTATACAGCAGGAACGGACGTTCCGCTTATTAAAACAATGGAAGAATACCTCGATGTTCTCATCCTACCTGTTGAAACAAGCGTACTTGATGCTTTGTCTGCAAAGTTCAAAACAGGCACATACACTATTCAGCCAAAGGATTATGCATGTGTAACAGAGCCCATTAACACTCTTGGGGACTACACAACACTCATCGCACAAAAAGACTTAGCAGATGATGTTATCTATAATACACTCAAGGCTTTGTACCTCAATAAAGATTATATAGCGGACACCGTTATCGACTTTGGCTCTTTGTCACCTGACACAGCCATGCCTAAGGGATTATCTATGCACCCTGGGGCAGTAAAGTTTTGGACAGAACTTAAAGCAAAACAATAATACTAAAATAAGAAGAATCTCTGCACAAGTTGCGTACACCGTAAATTGTGTGGATTTTCTTCTTTTTTATTTCAAGATAAAGACATAGAACTCTTTTCCCTTGTCAATATACCCTATTGCATCTACGATACCAGTCACTTGCAAAACAGGAAATCCCTTTCCTAATTATCGTATTTGAGTTTACTTTGAGTGTTTGAGAGTTTAGTTACTGACATAATATTTTAGCTGTCGAGTTTGGAGCTTGTGATGCAAAGTTTACGCCTTCGTTTAATCACTCCTTTTGTTGCGGGCACAATAGTACTCACACTCCTTTTAGCGAGCTATACCTATATATCTAGCCGCCAAGCTGTCACCGATGCCGTATTACTTATAGCAGAGGCAAAAACTAATGAAATTGTGAACTCAATCAAAATTTTGTTCAATTCCATGAATTCTAACATTCATCACCTTGCTGCTGACCAACACCTCGCAGAGCTTTTCGATTCAAATGGCGATAAACGCATTCTTAAAGAAACGAAGGAATGGCTTACCATTTTAACCAATAATAACGAGTATTATAGAGAAGTTATTGTACTTGATACAGAAGGTATATGCATAGCTTCAAGCAATACAGGGCATATAGGCCGTTCATACACTCAGGATTATTATGCACAAGAAGCACTCATGGGACGCTTCCTTTTTGATGATTCAAGCATTGGTAGAGTAACGCTTCGCTTTAGTACCTCCATAGCAGGCCCCATCGTGATTAGAAATAAAATTGTGGGTGCCCTTCTTATTCAAAATGACCTGCCTCAAGTTGTTAACTATAGGTCAGAAGCAACCTTTGACACCCAAACAGTCTCCTCCTCTCTGCTGACAGAAGAAGGGTTATTTACTGCCCATAAAAATAAGAAGCTTATTGGAAATAAATCAAAGTTATACCCTCAGCTTTACAAAAAACTTTACGACGAAGCCGCGCGCGGTAATCCCATACAATATGAAATGAATGGTGAAGAATATATAGGTTACGCAAGACTTGACCCTTTCACAAACTGGATGGTTATTACCTCGGGCAAAAAAACAGAAGTTTTTGCCTCCGCCTACAAAACGGGACTCACTGTTCTTGGCATTAGCTGTTTATTTTTATTCTTAATCACCTCCCTTGTTGTGCTTTTTGCTAATGGCATTCTAAGCTCCCTACTCTCACTTATTTCTTATGCCAAAGCCGTCTCGGAAGGTAATTTACAGCTAGATCTTAAAACCACAACAAGAAAAGATGAGCTGGGAATTTTACATAAAGCCCTGCAACACCTTGTTTTTACTTTGCGCACAACCCTTGCAGAAACACAAAAAGCAAGCACAATGAAGGGGCAATTTTTAGCGAATATGAGCCATGAAATTCGCACTCCTCTCAACGCTATTATTGGTATATCGCATATCACATTGTCGGAACCAGATCTAAGCGAACGTGTGCGTGATTTCATAAAGAAAATCCAGCTCTCTGGTCATTCTTTACTTGGTCTCATTAATGATATTTTGGATGTTTCAAAAATTGAAGCAGGTATGCTTTCTCTTGAAACCATATCCTTCAATCTAGAAGAAATTGGTAACAACGCCATACGCATTCAACAAGACAATGCAAAAAAGAAAGGCGTCGACCTTCGCATAAGCTATCCAAAAGATATGCCGCATAACTATGTGGGTGACCCACTACGTATAGGCCAAGTACTCAATAACCTCTTAGGTAATGCCCTGAAATTCACGAAAGATGGTGAAGTTGCCGTTGAATATTCCAAAGGTTTAGTTCCAAAAGGTTTTATTCCTGACCCTAGCGCTGGAGATCTTCCAAAAAACGCCGAATGTATATGGGTTCACGTGACAGATACAGGTATAGGAATGACCGAAACCGTCATGGCTTCGCTCTTCAAACCCTTTGTACAAGCAGACGCCTCCACCACTCGCCAGTTTGGCGGAACAGGGCTTGGGCTTGCTATCAGTAGCCAGCTTATTAAATTGTTGCATGGTGATATTTTTATTAAAAGTACCGTCGGCGAAGGAACGTGTTTTTCCTTCTTTATCCAATTACCTATTTCCGCAGATGATAACAAGAAGGACTTTAAAGAAGTCGATATCAAAACAGCATTCTCTAATATGAATTTACAGGAAAAAACCATACTTGTTGCTGAAGATAATCTTATCAATCAGATGATTATGAGAGAACTACTAAAGCCCACTAAAGCGAATATTATTATCGCAAACAACGGGCAAGAAGCTGTCGATATCGTAAAAGAGAAAGAAATCAATATCGTATTTATGGATTTACAAATGCCCGTACTCGATGGGCTTCAAGCAACATCCATTATCCGTGAATTTGCCACATCAGAAATGCTTCCCATCGTCGCCGTCACCGCAAATGCCATGAAAGAAGATAAAGAAAAAGGCTTTGCCCGTGGTATGGACAGCTATATCACAAAACCACTCGA
>CAMQVJ010000055.1 GCA_947038175.1 uncultured Desulfovibrio sp. | reverse complement strand
GCCTAGAACCAAGATAACCACTCAAAAAAACACAAAATAAATACCCCCATAATTTCTTAAATTAAAAAAAATCAACTCAATGCTTGACGATTGAGGTATAATAGTGAAAAATACAGTGTTTATTTACATTGGAGGCATACAATGGCTGATTATAAAAAAACCTTGAATTTACCAAAAACTTCTTATCCTATGAAAGCGGATCTTGTTCATAAAGAGCCAGAGACCCTAAAATTTTGGGATACAAATAATATATATGAAGCCATGCAAAACGCATCGGGTTCGAAGGGCACGTACACTTTTCATGATGGCCCTCCTTATGCGAATGGCAATATCCACTTGGGTACGGCTCTCAACAAAATATTGAAAGATATTGTTGTTAAGTCAAAAAACTTGTCTGGTTATAAATGTTCTTTTATTCCTGGTTGGGACTGCCACGGCTTGCCTATTGAGCGCAACGTGGAAAAAGAGCTCGGCGAGAAAAAAGATATTATGCCACAGGCTTCTATTCGTAAGGCTTGTCGTAAATACGCACAAAAATATTTAGATATTCAACGCAAAGAATTTAAGCGTCTTGGGGTGCAGGCAAATTGGGAACATCCTTATATGTCGATGGACCCTGCTTACGAGTCTGTGACCGCTGGCGAGCTTGCTAAGTTTGCTGAAAATGGCAATCTTAGTCGGGCAAAGAAGCCTATTTATTGGTGTAATAGTTGCCAAACTGCCCTTGCTGAGGCTGAGGTGGAATATGCTGATCATAGTTCCCCTTCTGTTTACGTGAGATTTAATCTTTCAGATGAGCGCCTTAAAACTATTTTTGAAAAAGCAATACCTGAAAAGGCGTATGTTGTTATTTGGACAACAACCCCTTGGACATTGCCTGATAACTTGGCTGTATGCTTACACCCTGACTTTATTTATGTTCTTGTAAGCGTTGGCAATGCACAATATATCGTAGCAAAAGAGTTATTAGAAAATTGCGCAAAGATTTTTGGATGGGATAGTTATATTATTCTTGGAGAAGCGGAAGGCTCAAAATTTGATAGACTTTCTGCACGCCACCCATTTTATGACCGTGAGTCCTTAGTTATTTTGGGCGACCACGTGACACTAGAAGCAGGCACAGGCTGTGTTCATACGGCTCCTGGGCATGGACGAGAAGATTATGAAGTCGGTCTTAAGTATGGACTTGAAGCTTATTCTCCTCTTGATGATGCAGGGCGTTTCTTGCCTACTGTTGAGTTTTTCAATGGCATGATGGTGTTCGATGCGAATCCTCATGTTATCGCTAAATTGGAAGAAAAGGGTAATCTTCTTGCACAAGCAAAGATATCTCACTCTTATCCTCATTGTTGGCGTTGTAATGGGCCTCTTATTTTCCGTGCCACCACACAATGGTTTATCACTATGGATTCTAACGGCTTGCGTCAAAAGGCTCTTGATGCCATTCGCAATACTGTGAACTGGATTCCTGCCTGGGGCGAAGAAAGAATTTATAAGATGGTTGAACAACGCCCTGACTGGTGTATTTCTCGCCAACGTACATGGGGCGTACCTATTCTTGCTCTTCTTTGCCAAGATTGTGGCGAAGCGTGGCAAGACCCTGCATGGATGCGTAAGATTGCGGCATCTTTTGCAACGCACCCAACGGGCTGTGACCATTGGTATGAAGCGGAAGATAAAGATATTATCCCTGATGGCTTAAAATGCCCTCATTGCAGTGGTTCAAACTGGAAACGAGAAAGTGATATTCTTGATGTTTGGTTTGATTCTGGAACAAGTTTTGCGGCTGTTATGGAACAACGTAAAGAGGGAGCTTTCCCTGCTGACTTGTATCTTGAAGGCTCAGATCAACACCGTGGTTGGTTCCATAGTTCGCTTCTTGCTTCTGTTGGAACACGAGGTGTTGCACCTTATAGGAATGTTCTTACTCACGGTTATGTTGTTGATGGAAAAGGACATAAGATGTCAAAATCCGTTGGCAATGTTGTTGCTCCTCAAGAAATTATCAGCAAACACGGTGCAGAACTTTTGCGCCTTTGGGTCTCTAGTATTGATTATCGTGAAGATATCCGTTTTTCCGATGAAATTATGAACCGCCTTGTTGATGCGTATCGTCGTATTCGTAATACTATACGTTATTTGCTTGGTAGCCTTTCCGAGTTCACCCTTGAGAAACTTGTGCCTGCGTCTGAAATGGATAGCTTGGACAGATTTGCTCTGGATACGGTTGTGAAAGCGCATATGAGAATTCAAGACGCTTATGAAAAGTTTGAGTTCCATAAAGTTTACCATACCTTGTATGGACTTTGCACCACGGAACTTTCAGCTTTTTACTTTGATATTCTCAAAGATAGGCTTTATGCTTCCCACCCTGAAAGTAAAGAACGCTACTCTGCCCAAAGCGCACTGTATCATATATTACTTATGCTTCTTCGAGATATGGCTCCTGTTTTGAGCTTTACCGCTGAAGAAAGTTTCCGCTATATTCCAGAGGGATTAAAGCCAAACGCAAGCACTATTTTCACTATGTTGCCTTCAGATATGGAGAACTATGCTCTTGAAGAAAGTGTGCGAAAAGATTGGGACAAACTCCTTGAAATTCGTGCTGAAATAACGAAAGCCATTGAGCCATTGCGTAAATCTGGTGAGATTGGACATTCACTTGACACCCGTATTGAGCTTTATCTTGATGCAAATTATGCCGAAGCGTTGAAAAACTGTGCAACTGATTTCCGTGCAGTGACTATTGTATCCCAACTCATTGTTAAGGATATAAAAGAGGCTCCTGCAAGCGCTATTGTTTCAGAAATTGAAGGCATTGCTGTCGCTGTTTCAAGAGCCCAAGGTGAAAAATGTGAACGCTGCTGGATTTACTCTGACGAGCTAGGTACAGATAGTGAACACCCAACACTTTGCCCACGTTGCACTCGTGTTATGCAGCAAATGGATAGCTAAAATGCCCCTTGCGAACGATAATAGATTTCAATTGGTTTCCACATTAGCGTTTACATGTATTATTGTAGATCAAGTGACTAAACTTTTTATTCTTCGTGCAATCCCTTTGCACGAAGGGTTTTCCGTTATTCCTGGTTTCTTTAATATTGTTCATGTACAGAATTATGGCGCAGCCTTTGGTTTTTTAAATGATCCAAAAACAGACTGGCAATTTTGGTTTTTCTTTACTGTCACTCTTTTTGTCATGGGATTTATTTTCAGTTTAATTAGAAAATCCCCCTATGATAAATTGCTTTTTTGGGGATTTGGATTGATCACAGGCGGAGCTATTGGAAACTTTATCGATAGAGTCCGTTTTCGTCATGTCATTGATTTTCTTGATTTTTATATAAGTTCATGGCATTGGCCTGTTTTCAATGTGGCTGATATATGTATATGCATTGGAACGGCTTGTGTTGCATGGGTTTATTATTTTGAAGCGAAAGAAGAACAAGTAAAAAATAAGAGTGAGAAATAAGATATGTTCTTTTCTGATGTGCCTTTATCCACCTTTGCCTTGCTTATGCTCCCAGCCTTTATTAATTTATGGAGCATTTACCATGCAACACGTCATACGTTCCCAAGGGAAAATGAGCGTGCTTTGTGGTTAACCGCGTGTATATTTTTGCCTGTCCTTGGCGGAGTTTTATATTTGCTATTTGGACTGCGAAGAGCGAGATGTACACTAGGCACCATGTGCAAAAACGATAATACTGATAAGAGTAGCGAGCACCCGAGTGGTGAAACTCATAATGAAAAAGATTCTCATAATAATTCTAACACCAACAACTCTGGAGATTAATCTCAATGAAAATTACTTTTGTACGTTTTATGGGGCTTCTGTTCACTCCTTTCCTTCTTGCTTCCTGCACCGCAGCTAATAGCGGAAATTTACAAGAAGTAGTGAACCAACATAGCCAAGCAATACAACAATTGCAGGCTCAAGTTTCAGGAGTGCAACCAGCACAAGCAGATAATTGGTCACAAGTGCAATCATTACGCCAAGAAATGGCGACCATAAAAGGCGATTTGGACAATCTTAATAATTCAACCGCTCATTTAGGCGGAGTGCCACAACTAGGCGCTATTATAGCTCGCCACGATAGGGCGTTGCGTCTTGTTGAGTCACAGCTTGCCCTCAATTTACAGCTTGGCACAAACAATCCTGTAAACACCATGTCTCCTCCTACAGGGCAAACGCCTGTCACTGGCGCAGGACAAAGCCAATTGAATCAACCAAAGCCTATCGCCGTTCCTGTTCCTGTTAGCCCAGCGGACAACACACAAAAAATGGATACAGCACAAGCGCTTTATGATTCTGGCATAAATAATTTCAATACTCGTAATTATTCCAACGCTCTCAATTCCTTTTTAGATTTCACCCAAGTTTACCCTGACCATAAGCTTGTTTCAAACGCGTGGTTTTGGCAAGGTGAAAGCCATTATCAAATGAAGAACTATGCAGCCGCTGCTTTAGCTTATGAAAAGGTTATTACCTCTTTCCCAAATAGCACAAAAGCACCAGCATCTTACCTCAAACAAGGTACGTCCTTTCTTGCTTTGAAGAGAAATGACGCAGCAAAAGAACGCTTAAACCACCTTGTTAAAACGTATCCGAAAGCACCTGAGGCTAAAAGAGCGCAACAAGTTCTAAAGAACCTTTAAATTTTAGGGGATAATTTCATGGGCGTAAATATTCATCTACGGTTCCCATCTGGTATCAGTACTGAACCAGTTGTTTGCCACCTAACCCGCATTTTTGATTTAGATTTCAATATTACAAAAGCACAAATATCTTCTCGAAGAGATGGATATATGATTTTAGAATTATTGGGATCTCCTCAAAAAATAGCAGAGGCGAGCGCATACCTTGAGCAAAAAGGTATCATTGTGAGCCCTGCAGCCCAAAGAATTAAACGAGACGAAGTTAAATGTGTGGAATGTGGTCTATGCACCGCAATTTGTCCAAACTCCGCTTTGTATATGAACGAAGCAAAGAACCTTGTCTTTAATACCGATAAATGCATAGTATGCGGTCGATGCGTAAAAGTTTGCCCCGTAAAAGCAATGGAAGCCGATATCGAAACAATTGAAAATATTGACTAGTCCTACATTCTCTTTAAAGTATTGACTAGCCTACATTTCTAAGCTATTGTAATAGGGTAACTTTCTAAAAAAAGTTGCCCTATTGCTTTATTAAACCTTTAATGATAGCTTTGCTTATATAGAGAGATAGAAAGAGTTTGCTTGTGCTTTATATGGAACAAAAACCAGATTCCAAAAACACATGTATAACTTGACTGACAAGATATTATACAAAACTAGCGCGTAATTACCTCACAGTCATTATCTTTACTATATAAATACGCTAACTGCGTTTATGAATCTTAGATTCATAGTTACTAACACAAACCATTTTAATACGCCTACTTGCTAAACACAAGTGAGCTCTTCATAATGGTTTTCCCCCCCATAGCACGTGACCGGAGCAAAATCATGAGCGACCTAAAGAAAATGTACAATCAAATTGTACCTGATGCCTTTCCAAGTACCCTAAAAATATCCCTTGGAGATACAGAACTTACCTATAAAAAAAGAACGTGGAATATTGACGGCGAAACACGAGGTCTTCGTTATGGCGAAAACCCTGACCAACCCGCTGCTCTCTATGCTCTTGCAGATGGAATTTGCACTTTAGATGATAAGAAATGGAGACAAGCTGGACAAGGCATTGTATCCCTACTCACTGAAGAACAAATGATTCAAGCAGGCAAACACCCAGGTAAAACAAATATAACTGACGTTGATAACGCTGCAAACATTTTGCAGTATCTTACAAAGCGCCCAACGGCAACCATATTAAAACACAATAACCCCTGTGGCGCTGCTTGGGCAGACAGCCTTGAAACAGCGATGCAAAGTGCTTTTTGGGCAGATAGAATCGCAGCTTTTGGGGGAGCGGTTGTTGTCAATAGACCTTTAGACAAAGCAACTGCTGAATTTATAGCAACGCAATATTTTGAAGTTATTGCTGCTCCTGACTTTGAGGAAGGGGTTGTTGATATCCTTAAGTCTCGTAAAAACTTACGAATTCTAAAGCTTCCTCAATTAGGGCGCTTAGAGGAATATTGCGGCACACCTTTTCTTGATATAAAAAGCCTCATGGATGGCGGACTCGTCGTGCAACAATCTTTTGTTAACCGTATCCGCACAGCTCAAGACTTTATTCCTGCGACGGCTATGGATAAAGAAGGGAAATCCTACGCAACAAGAACCCCAACACAAGAAGAAATCGATGATTTACTCTTTGCGTGGGCGGTTGAAGCAGGCATTAGTTCAAATTCAATTATCTTTGTAAAAGATGGTGTAACTGTTGGCGTTGGAACTGGCGAACAAGACCGAGTGGGTTGTGTAGAGCTTACTATCCATAAGACATATACAAAATATGCTGATTCCATTATCTATAAGCGTCATCAGAAATCACTTTACGAATGGCAACTACTTGCCCTTACTGACCCCAAAGTAAAAGAAGAATTAGACGATATAATGAGTATGACAACAGAAGCTAAAGGTGGACTTATTGGTACACGTATGGTTTCTGATGGATTTTTCCCTTTCAGGGATGGAGTCGATATCGCAGCAGCGCAAGGCATTTCTGCCATTGCCCAACCTGGTGGTTCACTGCGTGACTTTGAAATCATAAACGCATGCAATGAAAAGAACATCTCCATGCTTTTTACAGGTCAACGCTCATTCAAACATTAGAAAGAACGTAAAATGAAAATCATCTAATTTTTAATCTTTAAAAACAATTAGAGGATATATATGATATATTTCTTTACTCTTATTCCATTGCTATTTGCCTTTGGAACAGATAAAATTGAACTACAAATATTTCTGTTACTTATTACTTTGAGCTGTATTCTTTTCGTGTGGGGATCAAAAAAACACAAGAAAAACAAATGCTCAAAAATGTTGTTTAACCCCAATGACCCTGATGGTGAATGCTATCAGCAGCATATGAATGCGCTTTGGGCAACAAAAAAAACACATAGCGAAACAGAAGGCCAAACGTCCATAGAACTTAATAGTGTTGATATTGTTGAAATAAAAACACAAGCACTCACAGAAACATTGATTGATGGTGAAAAAATCGACCTTAGCAGTGTAGACATTAGTGACATCAAACAAGAACAAAGCACTGCTCCCATAATAGACCCTAATGAATTGATATCTCTTGAAAGCGTAGACCTCAATGATATCAAGACAGAGACAAACGAACATATAGTAGAAGGTGCTTCTATTGACCTTAATGACGTCGATATTAATGACATTAAGGCAGATTACTTAAAGAGAGACCACCAAGAAGACGAAGAAATCAAGACCACCATGGGTCAAGAGGAAATCGGACTAGATTATCTAAGGAAAGTTCTCTTTAATATAGAAAGTGCACAAAATGAAACACAGCACACAGAGCTAACAGAGGAACAACACGCAGAGCTTATAAACAATGAACAATATATTGAAGAGTTATCTGTAGAATTATCGAACGAGGCACATAGCAAGGAAGAGTTAATTCCCCTCCTAAAAAATCATATGTATCTTGCCAGGGCTTTTCACCTTGCATCGAAGAAAAAGAACACTTCCTCTATGGATATTTCCTTTGTCGCAAGTGACCAAAAGCCAAGAGAAGAAACCCTAACGATTTCAGAGCAAAGACAGAAAGCACAAAAACACAGTGGCACAACACGGCAATCCGTGTTTATCCCATTGGCTTTATAATAGCCTCTGTCAATAGAATAAAACTGTTTAGAACTAGACCCTAGTGTATAATCTGCTCAGTAGAAAGAAATAAATACGCACAGTTGAATACTTAATGGCGAATACTTAAGGACGAATAATAAAACAATTTATTATTCCACAAACAAAAACCCCTTTCCATGAAATGTCTCAAACATCCATGGAAAGGGGTTTTCGTTCATATATGTCCCCACATGTACTGATTGGGAGCTTCTGCCACAATCTTTCACATAGAGTCACTTTTTTATAATTACTTTTTCATAGCTAATTTTTATCGTCATTTTTTCATAGCTAATTTTCATAGCTAAGCTGTCTATATGTCAGCTCTTTATACATTCTTACTCTTCGTCATTTTCTTTATAGTTAAGCATCGCTTTTTGCAGAGTTTTGATTTTCTTTGCCAAATGCTTTTTCTGATTTTCTCTTAGCTCTAGTAAAATTCCATCTACTTTGCTAGTGAGGATAGCTAAATCATCTGTGTTATCAAGGACATATTGGGACGCTTTTGCTTTATCTTCTTGTGTCCATTGCCATGAATCCATCTTCGCTATTGTTTTTTCGCTCCAAGATCGAGCTCTTAGACGCTCCCACCGAACATCAGTATCGCATGTGACACAAATAACAGATGCGTCTTTTACCTTATCTGCAAGCTTTGCCTCATACCATAAAGGAACTTCTGCCACACCGAAGTGGCATGAATCACTGATAGTCAGCATCTTTTCAATTTCATTTGATTCTTGTTTATCCGCTTGAGAGGAAGACTCTCCCTGTGAACTTTTCATATCAAATAAAGCCTTGCTAGCATTTTCTTGTAAGGCAAGTTTTTGCTGATCGGCAAAAAAAGCTTCTAATTTTGCTGATACAAGAGGGTGAATAATATTTTCAATTTCCCGACGCATCACATTATCTTGCATGGCATCAAAAAGAGCTTGTTTATCAACAGCCTCTTCTTCATCATGCACAAAACGCTGACCGTATTGGCTACGCAAAAGATACCACGCATCGGCATGGGGCTCATAAAGAGATTGTACACAAGCATCCGCATTAAAGGTGGGTATATTTTTTTCTGCAAACGCATCAAGTAAGGCAGTTTTGCCTGTTCCGCTATTACCCGTAATAATGATTTTTTGAAAGCAATTTTCTTCTGCCCATATATTCATAACGGTTTGCATAAAATCCATAGGCAAAGGACAAATAAAAGATAATTCTTCCCTTGTCATAGGATGCTCAAAATTCAATTTCCAGGCATGCAACATTTGCCTAGGAGCTAATTTTGCAATAGCTTTCGGCGCATAGGTTGAATCCCCTAAAAGAGGATAACCCGCCTCACTCATATGCACACGTACCTGATGCGTCCTTCCTGTAAATATTTTAACAGCAACAAGGGAAAAAGAACTTTGAAATTCTTTAGGCAACGGCACATTTTTCCCTAATTTAGTAAGGGGCTGATCAAATACAGGTGGGTACAAGCGTTCCCATTCACTGTGAGCCTCACGCCCACCTTTATTGAGAGGAACTTGCGCCATTTTTGTTTTATATGTAGGATGCCTGCCAATACTTTCTTTGCTTTCATCTTTTGCACAAAGCCCAGGCACAAGAGCCAAATAGGTCTTATTCACCTCTTTATCAGCAAAAGCAGTCGCAAGACGGAGGCGAGCCTCTTCATGCAAGGCTATAATCATCAGGCCAGAGGTATCTTTATCCAATCTATGGACAATACCAGGGCGCTCCCCTTCCATTTTCTTTAATTGCGGAAAGTGGTGTAAAAGCTGATGAACAAGCGTTTCCTCTTCACAAGAAGGGCACGGGTGCACCGTCAAGCCTGCATTTTTCACAATAACAGCAATATCATCATCTTGATACATTATCTCTAAAGGGGCTTCACTTGCCACAAGAGTCGTATCTTTTTGAGGATTTTGCATCACAATTTCCTCGCCACCAATAAGGCGCAATGCTGGATTTGTGCAAACATTACTATTAACTGTGATAAATCCATCATCAATAAGTTTTTTGACTTTGCTGCGTGAAAGCCCACTTTCTTTACTCATAACACTATCAAGGCGCCCAGCGTGGCTAGGTGCAATAAAACGAAATTCAGTCTGTGTATTTTCCATTCTTAAACCCTTCTCGGCATTATTTTGCCACATGAAGTATACTTAATTTCTTATTTTTATGATAGGGATAAAATGAAAAAAATTTATTATAAGGAAGCAGGCAAAATATTCCTAGGGTGTCAGTAAATGCTTTTTTCACCTAAAAACGCTCGTCAATGGAATGACATTTTTTACCTAGCCACATATCACAATCAAACAAAATACTATATATACACACTTTTTATTTATTGGCACACCTAATGCATAAAGAAAAACATACCGCTTGGTATACAATTTTCTATCATGGAGGGGGAAAACCATGAATAATTATTTAGATTACGAAATCAACAAAGAACTAGGTGAATGCTATCTTTTTATGGCTGAGTACGACAAAGCACAAGAGTACTATGAAAAAGCTGCATTGAATAGTGATGAACACGCTGCCCCACATATGGGTCTTGCAACTATCGCAATTCAAAGAGGCGAGCTCGATACTGCTTATACTCATTACACAAAAGCGCTTTCACTAGAAGAAAATGACAAAACGCTTACAGGCTTAGGACTCGTTTCTATGTCACAAGAAAAACATGAAGAAGCATTTGCTCTTTTTTCAAAGGCTGTCGGCCTCAACCCTTCAAATTCAGTTGCTCTTGGTTGCCTAGTGCAAGAAGCATACTTACAAGGCAGAGTTGAAGAAATTCTTGAACCCCTTGAAAGACAATATGCACTTACACATGACAGCAATGCTAGTGTAACTTTAGCTGGTTGCCTTATTTACTTAGGTCGCAACGATGAAGCAAGAGGATACTTAGAAGAAGTTCTTAGTAGCACGCCAGACAATGCCAACGCAAAAGACTTATACGCTCATATCGCAGCGTAATTGAATTCCCCTCCTGGATCTTTCGACTCTGCTGTTGGCGCTCAGTGTTGAAAGGTCTCACCCCACCTCATTGAGGTGGGGTGCTTATTCAAAAGGGAGAATGGGGACAAAATTCAATGGTCATACAATTTCTAGATAGAATGGATTCTATCAAAGTGCCAACATTCTATTTGCTCATACTATCTAAGTAATACGTATATTTAATATTTATTGCCGTGAGAAAATCACCGCCAACGGATAGTATGTATGAATATGAAAACATTAAAGCCTTCATGGAAGAAGGCTTTTTGTATTTTGAATTTATGTAACGACATTTGACTCTATTCTCACAGGCAAAGCGTCTACAGATGCCTTGACAGAATACTCTTTTGCCACATGCAGAAAAAATAAAAACTCAGTACCCAACAATTAACGATAAAGTCTATCTATACTTTTCTTAATCGCTTTGGCATCCTTGCTTTTTATAGCCTCGACAATTTGCCCATATTGTTTAATATGATTTATCCATATGTCTTTGTCATCTTCTGTCAAACGCAGACAATACTGCTCTTGCACATAGACAAACAAGGCCGCAATAGCTCTATTATTCGTACTTTGCGCTAACGCCATAGAATACGCATTATCTAAAGCTCTAAGCTCAGAAATATTAAAAAAAGACGAGTTGAGATTGTTTTTAGTGATATCGCTTTTAAGCGATACTTTTTCTTTTAAGGAAGACTTTTCCGTATTCTCTTCTAGAATATTAACTCCAGAAGATGAAGCAAGATCAGGGTTTTTCTTTTTGTCTTTCTTTAGGTACTCTTTCAGCTTGCCAATTTTATCTTCTAAGTTAGTTATGTCATAACTATTTCTTTTCTTACTCGCTGATTTAACTAAAAATTTACCTAAAGTATTTCGTAATTCTTCTATTTCTTCTTGTTCAGATATGTTGCAAAGCTTCGCAAGCTCTACTTGCAAACGGCTTGTGGCTATAACATATGTTCCACTTCCTTGCCTTGCTTCTAAAATGCCTGCATGGATAAGGGACTGAACGGCTTCACGCACGCTATTTCTGCTCACCTGAAAATATTGCACAAGTTCTGGCTCCGCGGGTATTTTATCCCCAACCACATATTTTCCTGCTATAATTTCATTCTCTAGGCTTTCCATCACTTTTTCGGGCAAGTTCTTTTTCACTGATGGCTTTGCGTCAACTTGTTCTTTGTGAGCATTCTGCCCAGATAATAGATACATACTTAAGCCCCCTTATTTTAAACAAATTATGACAGTGTACTCATGTATTTATTATGATATTATGCCCACATGCGCATAATGTCAAATAGGTTTCCATAATTTACGAGTTTCACCTCATCAAAATAATTCACAATCCTACCAGCACGTAAAAGCCAAGAAAACCCAAACTAGACGAAATTCGCACACATCAAAAAAGCACAAATTATGACAAATATTTAGAATAAAATCTCCATACTTTTTGCCATTTCACATCAAAAAAAAACTTTACACTAGAAAAGGAATCCCCTATGCTCATTCAATGAAAAATTCCACTTCCTTTACATATTGTCCAAAAAACGCCCGTGCGCATGCTAGAAAGTATAAAGCTTTTCGTCTTTGCTTAGGCGCACTTATCGTTCTCTTTTTACTTCTTTTGCCTCTCATATACCAGAAAAATGTCAATGCTTCTTCTTTGACAAATGGCGTGAGTGAAATATCAGAAACAAAAGATGAAAATACTCAAAAAACAAACGCTTCTTCTCCCTCTGAGCCTGCTCAAGTAGACAAGGACAAGGAAGCATATACTAATTTCACAAAAGACCGTTCACAACTTTTTCAATCCTATGAGCATGATACTGTCCGCACAACGGGGCAAACAGAAGGCATTTTAGTTCCGCCCTATATGGAAAAAGGTTTGTCTTCCATGTCACCAGCTTTACGCACTGCGACGGCTATTGTCGCAGGGGATATCATTGGTGCAACTTCAATCTATTTTGACGACTTGCGTAATACGCTAAACAAGGTAGGTAACAAGTTTTATGAACATGTTTTGCCTGCCCTCATGCCGTATCAGCCCAATGCACGCTACGCCTATACCTCAAGTAATGGAACAGAAATAACCATCACATCAAAAATCATGTCTGGGGACAGCGCTGGGAATATACTCAACGAATGGCTCACAATGGCAGAGATTTTTGAATTAGTAGAGAATTCAAAGGAAGTACATCCACTTACATCACTTCGAGTGGGCAGACCTTTTTTTATCAGTATTGATACCGTGTCAAAAAAACTCACACGCTTTGAATACGAAATAGATAGCGCCGATAAACTTATTATTGAATTTACAGGTGAAGCGTATACTATTTTTACAGAGGCTATTCCCTACGAGTTCAAGCTCACGTATATCGAAGGAACAGTTCAGGATAACTTCTTTAACTCCGTGCTCAACTCAGGCGGAAACGCAAATTTCGCCATACAACTTGCCGATATCTTCAGCTATGACATTGATTTCATACGTGAAATACAAAATGGTGATACATTTTCTGCCCTCGTAGAAAAGCGTTATCGTGAGGGTGAATTTAAAGGATATGGGCGTATTATTGGGGCGCAATTTATCAATAATGCCAACACACATCACGCCTATCTTTTTTATGACGCAAACGATTCAACAAAGCTTACTTACTTTAGCGAAGACGGCAAAGCGCTGCAAAAAGCTTTTCTAAGAAGCCCTGTGCATTTCACAAGGGTGAGCTCAAAATACACTATGACTCGAAAGCACCCTATTCTTGGAATAACACGCCCGCACCAAGGCATAGACTATGCCGCCCCAAGGGGAACACCTGTAGTAGCCGTTGGTGACGGTAGCGTTACCCGCTCCGCATACACAGGAGGCTACGGAAATCTTATTGTTGTTCGCCACACTGGTGGGCTAGAATCTCAGTACGCACACCTTTCAGGTTATGCAAAAGGAATCAAACGAGGCGCAAAAGTTCAGCAAGGACAAACCATTGGTTTTGTTGGATCAACAGGATTATCAACAGGGCCACACCTTGATTTCCGTATCAAGAAAAATGGTAAATTTGTCAACCCCGATAAAATCATTATTCCAAGCAAGCCTCCTATATCCAAAGCGCAAGAAGCTCTTTTTGCGGAAACAGTGGAAGAGGTTCAAGCGTATATGAATACAACAAAGAAGATAAGCGACTTTGACACAAATACATGGCTAAGCGGAATTCGCTATTAAAAAGAGCTCTCTCTCGATATAATAATAGAGCGAGCAATACAATAGAATGAGATTGAAAAGACATTAGAATACAATTAGAATATAATTAGGATACATAAAAAACGCCACCCCATGTTTACAAAACAGGGGTGGCGTTTTTATTTATTCACACAGTCTCGTTACAACACAAGACTTCCAAGTTATACCAATCAGTTTTTCTAAAGGGGAAAATCTCCGTCTTTTCACAAACGTGTTTTCCCCTCAAAAACAAACTCTTCTTATTTATACAACACCATGTTGTCCAGGCTTTTCAAAGGTTTCTTCCTTTTCCTGTTGCTTGAGATAAAGATCCACATCGCCAAAAGTCATAAGAATAGGACTTGCAACAAATATGGAAGAGAACGTTCCCACAACAATACCAATAAGCATGGTAAGTGCAAAATCATGAATCACAGTGCCACCAAGAATATAAAGGCTCAAACACGCAAACATAGTGGTAAGCGATGTCATAATAGTACGTGCAAGGGTTTGGTTCACACTTATATTGATAATTTCACCCATAGTAGGTTTTTTATCTGTACTTTTAATCGCTTGCAAGTTTTCACGTATACGGTCATACACAACGATATTATCGTTCAAGGAATAACCAATAAGTGTGAGCAAGGCCGCAATAACATTAAGGTCAATTTCTTTTCCAAGCAAAGTGAGCAAGCCAAGTGTTGCCACCACGTCATGCACAAGGGCAAGTAAAGCACCAAGGGCAAAGTTCAATTTCACTTTCCAAGCAAGGAAAATAGTCAGTAACATGGCGATACCCACGGCATAAATTTTATTAAACCATGTGATATCAAACCATTGAGCGGCGGAATCCATAAGAAATATACTACCCCATAAAAGGACAGCAATCCCAGACGCCATAAACCAGCTATGTTCAAAACGCCCAGAAATATAAACGGTGATGAGCAGTATGGAGTAGAATAAAGCTTCAATCGCCATATTTTTCAGATCATCGCCCACTTTTGGACCAACCATATTAAGCTGTAAAATCTGCGCAGTATTATCAGGAAACGCTTTTTCAAGGGCACTTGTAACCTCAGAGCGCAAACTTTCATTGGCAGTTTTTGTCGCACTAAAGCGCAACATATAATCTTTATTGCCGTCGCCTATTTTTTGAACAGTCAAACCAGGCATGCGAACTTCTTCCAATGCTTTTTTCACATTTTCATCTTTCACATCTTCAGCAAATTCGATTTGAACCATAACGCCACCAACAAAGTCCACACCATAGTGCAGGCCTTTGTTCATGACCATAGCAAGAAGTCCTACAAAAAGAACAATAACAGTAGCGACATACGCATAATTACGTAAGCCTATAAAATCAATATTCGTCGTATTTTTAAAAAGCCTAATAGCCATTATAAATCTCCTATATGCTTATTGGTTTTCCGCCGTTTCTATGCACCCATATTTCGAAAATGGCACGGCATACAAAGATAGCGGTAAACATAGAAGCTATAATACCAAGGCTTAAAGTAACAGCAAAGCCACGAACAGGGCCAGTGCCGAACTGATAAAGTATAACAGCTGCAATAATAGTTGTAAGGTTTGAATCTATAATAGATATAGTAGCACGGCTAAAGCCCGCCTGCACGGCATCGACCATATTGGCACCTGCATTAATTTCCTCTCGGATGCGCTCAAAAATAAGCACATTGGCATCGACCGCCATACCGATAGTCAAAACAATACCAGCGATACCAGGCAAAGTAAGGGTAGCACCAAAACTCGCAAGTCCAGCCATAAGGAGCATAAGTGTTCCGCAAAGCAAGAAATCGGCAATGAGTCCTGATTTTCCGTAGAAAAGAGGCATAGCTATAAGCACAGCAAGCGCACCAATTATAGCAGCAAGCATACCGCTATCAATAGAGGCTTGTCCAAGAGAAGGCCCAACCGTCCGTTCTTCTAATATGCTCACGGGAGCAGGTAAAGAACCAGCTCGTAAAATAACGGCTAAGTCGTTTGCTTCTTCTACAGTGAAACTGCCATTAATAACCGCTTCTCCGCCAGCTATTTTTTGTTGAATGACAGGAGCGCTATAGACCTTTCCGTCAAGCACAATTGCCATACGTTTTTTCACATTTTCGCCTGTGATGCGCTCAAAGCTCACAGCCCCTTTAGGGTTGAACTTGATAGAAACATGAGGCGAACCATTTTCATCAAATGAAGGGCGAGCGTTTGAAATATCTCTGCCTGTCATCAAGGTTTCTGTATCAAGAATAATGCTTGATTCGCCAGACTGAGCGTCCACCATTTCAAAATGGGCAGTACCAAGTGGCAAGACAAGGGAATTAGGATCCACGTCATCACGCACAAGGTGAAATTCTAAGTGTGCAGTTTGTCCAACAATTTGTATAGCTCGCTCAGAATCTGTCAATCCAGGTAATTGCACTTGAACTTGATTACCAGACTGCTTACGAATATCAGGTTCAGCCACACCAAATTGGTCGATACGATTTCGAATAGTTCTAACAACTTGCTCTATGGTGAAATTTTCAGCTTCTATTCGTGCGGCATCCGTCAAATCATAGGTAAGCAAAACACCCGTTGTTGTTCCAGCGGCAGCGCCATTATAAGGAGCTTCGTTGATAATTTGGATATTAGGATACCATTCACTCACAACAAGCTTAATCGCTTCAAGCTCATCACTTTTCGGCACAATAATTTCTAATTTACCGTGAGTGTTGAGACGTGGGCGTAAAACAGAAAGTCTGTCCGCCATAACACGCTCTCTGATGCCTTGGCCAATCTCGCTGAGAGAGGTTTGCAGCGCTTTTGCCACATCAACACCAAGAGTAAGACTCATGCCGCCTTTAAGGTCAAGCCCTAAATTTATACGCGCTGAAGGTAAAAAAGCACCAAGGGAACTATTCCCTATTGCTGGAATATTAGGCAAAGCATATACCAAGCCAACAAGCAAAATAAGAATAGAGATAAAAAGGCGTAACCTCGCAGATTTCATATATAATCCTAAGTACATTTATAATAAAATGGCAAAACCATATTATACACGATTAAAAGAACAAAGCCCCCTCACATCAAAATAAAGGAGGGGAACTTTGAAATTTATTCAGAGACTATTTATCTTTAGATACTGATCCAGTCAAGCTATCCGCTTGTTTTGGGTCGTATGTTCCCGTGATATAAGCACGAGGAATGCGGACTTTAGAATCCCCAAGATCAATAACTAAAACATCGCCTTCCACTTCAATAATGCGACCAAGTAGGCCACCGGTGGAAATAACGTAATCGCCTTTTTGAAGTTTACCAAGCATTTCTTTATGAAGCTTAGCTTTCTTTTGTTGAGGACGAATCAACAAAAAGTAAAAAACAACAAACATAAGGATAAGCGGCATGAACATGGAAATTAAACCACCCGCACCATCAGTAGTAACACCACCAGGTGCACCAGCAGCTGCATAAGCAATAGAGGTAAGCATAGAGCCTCCGTTTAAAGTATTAACCCTGAAATAGGGCATAATATATATAGGTACTTCAAATGTTTTGGCAACACTTGAAATGTCAATTTATCAGCTTTCCTGAAAAAAATCACCATTTATTTACCAATACAAAATTCTGCAAAAATAGCATTAAATGTATCATCAACAGAGCAAAGCCCTGTAATCGCTGATAAATATTGAGCACAAGATTCAAGGCGAATAGAACTTAAATCTGGAGGTAAAATATCTATTTCTGTTTTAAGATAATCAAGCTCACTCTTTGCCGATTTCAAAAGCCCTGCTTGGCGACGATTTGGAGCTATTTCATCACTAGCAAAATCCCCCTGCAAGAGCATCGCACGTGCCGCTTTTGCAAGTTCATCAATACTATGTATATCAGAAATGCCAGACACAACAGGCACAACAGAATGAGGAGCTACCGCAGGCTGAGCAGCTACCGCAGACACAGCAGGCACAACAGAATGAGCAGGTGCAAGAGGTGCAGACGAATCGGCTGGCGCAGGCAAATTTATTGCAACAGATGAAACAACTCTTGAAATATTTTGAGAGCGTGCGCTTATACAAAAAATTGGCACATCAATAATACTCTCGACTGCCAGCCGAATTTCCGAACTCAAAGGCGCAATATCCGCCTTATTCCAAATACAAATTCTTTTAACATTATCAGGCAAAAGAGACAATTCTGCTTGCATTGCACTGGCTATAATTTGAGCAATAGCATTTGTATTTGCAGTATCAAAGGAACTCTGCTCATGTAAGCTACGTCCATCAAAAACAAGAAAAACAAGGTCAGCGTTATCCATAAGTTCAAGGCTGCGGCGAATGCCTTCCGCCTCAATTGCGCCTATACTTTGTTTCTTTCCCTGCTCGTCAATTGAATTATTCTTCTTCCCTTGCTCGTCAATTGAATTATTCTTCTTCCCTTGCCCGTCAATTGAATTAATATTCTTCCCTTGCTCGTCAATTGTGCCTATACTCTTTCCCTGCTCACAATCAGCAGAAACAAAACGAGAAAGGCGCTC
>CAMQVJ010000054.1 GCA_947038175.1 uncultured Desulfovibrio sp. | reverse complement strand
TTGGTAGGGGTTTGTGTGTTTAATCATGGGGAATTAGAAGAATAACGTATATGAAAGGTTAGCAATATTTCAATCACATTGCTTGAGCTTCTTAGAATCGCAAGGATACAATTACGCTGATGCTGTCATGCATAAGTATTCATACTAATTATATTGTTATTTCTGGTTGTTTTACAAGGAAGGGCTTAAAGGTTTTGTACCACGCTATAGCCATGATTTGAATGACGAGCAAAATTGTACCTCTAAAATAAAGTCTATCCGCTAGTTACTTATTTCTTCACTTACGTTTTCATCTTTTATTGCCAGCAATGAATCGGATACTTCATCTGTGTCTGTGCTAATATACTTGAAACATTGGTCTGTTTCAAATTCGCACTCAATACCAAATGAAAAGGTTAAGGTGCCTATTAGGTCTGTAGGTTTTTCTGTTGCAAAGGTTACATCTACATATCTTCCATCACCGAAATCTTTAATGCTAATTGTTTTGAAAGCTTCTTTAGGGATTAATGTACTGTAGTTTAACTTATAACCATGGCTCTGTTTATTGATTGGAGATCTGTATACTTCCATACCTTCAAGATGACATACGTAATTGTCCTCATCACTAGGTTTAATGGAAATAGCAAAAGGTAGCTTTTCATTTTCCGTCGCATACTCACGCTGAGAATCGTTAATTAAACGACACAAACTCCATGGCCCAACAATAAGAATAGGGGTTAACCCTGCATTCAGCATTAGTTTACTATCCTCAACTGCTTGCGTAATAAGAGCTAAGTCATTATTAAATTCACTCTCTTCCAAAGGCAGTTTGTTGTTTAACTGTTGAAAAATAAGAGCCTCAACTTGGTCTTTTACGAAATCAGTATAGAACTCACTCTCATCCATTGCACGATTAACATCAAGTCCTTGAGACACATCGCTCTTGCGAGACCCTGTGAGATTGAGTTCAACTAATGGGTTTTTATAGTCATACGAATATTCAATGTTTTGAAATAAAGAAATTGGCACAGGTTGTTCTTTAATCATAGATATTGCACTTGAAGTTGTAATTCCAATTGCTTTAAGCCTTTGATCATCTAAGGGGGCACTGTGAACTCGTGTTACATTGATTTCTCCCAACTTCGTGATGATATCATTTATAGATATAGCAAACAAAGCTAGCTGATTTTTTGCTATATCTTCTTGAATATCAAACTGTTGGCAAACATTTTCAATAATAGAGGAGTCCTCATTTATTGGTATAAGTTTTTGAAGTTCCCTAATAGTGGCTTCAAGATGACGGTATGAAACAGCCTTTGAGCTAAAAAGTTTGCTCCAACAATAGTCCAGTTTAAATGATGATTTCGTTACCCCAATACCAATTATTTTAAAGAATGGGATTAAATATTTTTCTTGATTTGAGCCACTCGACATATACGTTCTACCTGAAATCATGGATGGGGACTCAATGTGAATTAGAGTTTCAATATGCTCTTCAAGTATTTTACGGTAGGAAGAGTTATCTTCCCAGCAATCACGTTGACGTAGATAAGCTCCCACTAGCTCGCTAGAAGTGAAGCTTGGTGGGTTAGCCATCGACATATAACCTGATGCTGCAAATCCTGTACAACGGAGTATAGTTTCAATATATTGTTTATGTTGATTGCCACTATGTGTTTCTTTAGTTGCTAGCAAGCATGCCGCTGTATAGTAGCGAACATCTGTCCATAAGTTTTCCAGAGCAATGGATCTTTCTGCGGATTCTGCCATGTGAAAATTTCTATTCGCATCACGGAAAAATTGCAATACAGGGCTCTTAGTATTTTGCAACAATGGCAGCGCAACAATTTCAGATTCTGAACTAAAGTGAGATGAGTGCCCGTTAAAATTTGAATACCAACGTATTAATACGTCGATAGCCCATTTTGACGCTTCAGTATTTTCATATTTTGCAGCATAAATAACCATATAACTTGTTTGAATGAGGTGATACCTAACACTCTCTAACGAGCGATCATTAGCAAAATTAAAGTCTTCGCTTAAACACCTACTCCAGGATTCCCATGTGCCAATAAAATATTTAATAGCATAGTCTCTTTGTTGCTTCTCAGTTGTACTGTTTTTATCCAGTGTCATCAACCCATTCAGTAATTCGTGCCAAATACGATAATGACCCTTAATATATTGGCTGATTACCTGAAAGGGCATATTGGGTTGTCTGTCAAAAAGATTGATGTAAATACGACACCATTTATGATAGTATTCGTTGTTGTCTTTTATTCTTCGAATAATCGTTGAATTGATGCTTCTCGTCTCGTTAATGAGAAAATCCAAAAAATTACTGGAAAAAAAATTCCCATCAGGCAATAAGGCCCAATTATCATATTCCCCTTGATCATTTTTAAATGACATTGCATTTATAATTTCTGTTTGGAAATATAAAAGATTGTCCATAGCGAGTTCAAATAAGCGAATATTATTATTACTTAAAGAATCTTCAATTTGGGCAAATAACACACTGCTCATCTGTTTTACATTCAAATTTGTTGTCGTAACGTTTGAAGTGCGAATAGCTTTTTTAATGAAAAATCCTGCTAGTCCATTAATACGAGAATTACCTTTAACCAAAAGAATTTCTTTATACCCATGTCCAGTTATATTCAGAGCAAAAGAAAAGACTGGTATGATGTCTTTTTTTCTGGAAAAGAGAATTGGTATTTTCCAAAACCATATACCCATGTTTAAGAGATTATACCAAACATTAGTGACAGTTTTTCGTTTAGAAAATGAATGAGAGATTTGAGGTGTGAGCGTATCAACATAAAGAGAGCCTGTTGGGTTAGCTAAAATGGTAACTTTTTCATGGGTAGCCGTTGAAATTAGATTACCTGTTCTTTCAAAATGATTATGGTGAAGCAAGAACCTTAGTCTAATATCCTCTGCGAGAACATAATTAATAGTATATTTAGCAAAGATTTCCATTCGCCTATCAGATGACAAAAATAGCACCGTTATCCCAAGAAAGCGAGCTGTTAGGCATAAATTAAGGAAAAACCAAAAGATCATTGCGTATGATAACGCGATACCTTGTTCAGGGATAATCCAAGGTTCAGCAAGTTTACAGACAATGCACAGACCAGAAAACCAAAAGGAGCTATATGTAACAAGCAAGAAACCTGAAAGCTTATTATGCACCATTAGAATTGCTTCATAAGACGATTTTCCTTGCATAAGTACACTAATAAATGCCATCGTGATAGGAAAGACTAAGGCTAACAGAGTGACTTGAGCCATAAAAACATTTGGCATAAAACCTATAATATCACGTAGGTCTCCTGACGAGCCAGAAAGATATTTACAAGCAACGCGAACGCCAAACGGCATGGAAAAAAACCAAAAAAAACATCCTGTCGCAATCATTATAATAAGAATAGCTAAGCATATATTTTTTGAACCCCAAATAATAAGCCGCTCAAATTTATTGTATCGGTTATTTAAAAAAGTTTCATTTTTATACAGCGTTGATCGTATATCTTTTTCGATTTGATATTTCAATGAATTGAATAGCCAGCCTCTTCTCCACAACATAATATTGCTCCATGATTATATTTCAAGCGACTGATTTCAAAGAAAGCTATAGACTATCTAGTTAACAGGCGTAGAATTTAATATTTGATTACTTATAAAAGTTTCCAACTGCTCTGTAAAGGCAAAACTGCTCTTAAGTAACGTACTTATTTCTTCGTCATCATTGTGCTTACAGCGCTAGCGACAAAATCTACAAGCACCTCTTCCCATTTTAGACTACATCAAACTCCACTTTGCAAATTCTCTTACATTGCGCTTTAAGGCAAATAATGTTAATGTTCCCATGACAAAGTTTATGATTTAATCATGAGCAAACAAGTTTTTATAAGGCATCTTTTCTATTAGAATTATTAGAAAAAGTCATAAGGGATGAGTACATGAATAAGCAACAACTAGCGCAAAAAATTTGGGAATCAGCGAACAAGATGCGTTCCAAAATTGAAGCGAATGAATATAAAGATTACATTTTAGGTTTTATTTTTTATAAGTATTTGTCTGATAATGAAATTAAATTTCTAAAAGAGAATGATTTTAGTGATGAAGACATTAAGGCTTTAGATGAAACCGATACAGATACCACAGTTTATATTCAAGAGAACCTAGGTTATTTCATTGCTTACAAGGATTTATTTTCCACATGGCTTGCCATTGGCAATGATTTTAGTGTTGCCAATGTGCGAGATGCGCTTTCTGCTTTTAGCCGCTTTATCCACAGCACACACCGCAAGGTTTTTGACAATATTTTTCATACCTTAGATACGGGGCTGAGCAAGCTGGGTGATAACACAGGCAACCAAACAAAGGCTATTAGTGCCTTGGTACAGCTTATAAAAGACATCCCCATGGACGGTAAGCAGGGCTATGATGTTCTTGGTTTTGTCTATGAATATTTGATAAGCATGTTTGCAGCCAATGCAGGCAAAAAGGCTGGTGAGTTTTATACTCCTCACGAAGTTTCTTTGCTGATGTCTGAAATTGTGGCGGCGCATTTAAAAGATAAAACAGAAATTAAGATTTATGACCCTACAAGTGGTTCAGGTTCTTTATTGATAAATATTGGTAAAAGTGTCGCAAAATATATCAATCAAGAGGATAAAATCCAATATTACGCACAAGAATGGAAAGAAAACACCTATAACCTTACTCGTATGAATTTGATTATGCGTGGTATTTCTCCTGCTAATATTTTCACTCGTAATGCAGATACCTTGGAAGATGATTGGCCTTTTTTTGATGAAACAGACCCTATAAATAGCTATAATCCTCTCTATGTTGATGCGGTGGTTTCAAACCCTCCTTACTCACAAGCTTGGGACACGGCAGGCAAAGAAAATGATCCGCGTTACGCACGCTTTGGTTTAGCACCTAAAACAAAAGCGGATTATGCTTTTCTATTGCACGATCTTTTTCACGTTAGACCTGATGGTATTATGACTATTGTCTTACCCCACGGCGTTCTCTTTCGTGGTGGTGAAGAGGGGGCAATTCGCAAAAACCTTATTGAATCAAATAATATTGACGCTATAATAGGCTTACCTGCCAACATTTTCTTTGGAACAGGCATTCCAACCATTATTATAGTTCTTAAGCAAAATCGTCCCAATACTGATGTGCTTATTGTTGATGCCTCCAAAGGTTTTATTAAGGAAGGTAAAAATAATAAACTTAGAGCGTCCGATATAAAAAGAATAGCCGATACAGTTATTGGCCGAGAAACTACCCCGCACTATTCTAAGCTGGTGAGCCGTGAAGAAATTCGTCAAAATGAATATAATCTAAATATTCCACGCTATGTTGATTCTTCCGAGAAGGCTGAAGCTTGGGATATTTATGCTTCTATGTTTGGTGGTATACCTTGCACAGAAATAGACGATTTAGATACATATTGGCTTGCATTTCCAAATCTAAAAAAGACTTTATTTTCTGTGAAAGACATTCCCTATGCTCATTTACAAACGGAAAATATACGAGAAACAATCAAAGAACATGCGGATATACAAGCATTTTCTCAAACATTCCACAAGGCCTTTCAGTCCTTCCATGCTTATTTAAAAAAGGAACTTTTTACTTCTGTCCTGTCCGTGAATGTTTCACAGCAAGAAAGTGTTTTAAGTCAAGATATCTTTCAACGCTTAGAAAATATGCCACTTATAGATAAATATACCGCCTTTCAGCAATTGCATGATGAATGGGTGAATATTGCTATTGATTTAGAAATTATCCAAACAGAGGGCGTTGAAGCCATTAAAAAAGTAGATCCTCACATGGTTCTAAAAAAGAAAAATGGTACAGAACAGGAAGTACAAGAAGGCTGGCTTGGGCGTATTTTACCTTTTGAGCTTGTGCAAGAAAACTTGCTCAAAACCGAGAAAGACGCCCTAAAAGCAAAAGAAAACAGATTGCCAGAAATTGAAGCAGAGCTTGAAGCTCTCATTGAGGAAATGAGCGAAGAAGAAAAAGAACTCGACATACTCAATGAAGCAAAGGATGCCTTTATACCAAAAGACCTCAGCAAATATAGTAAAGAATTAAAGGCTGATAAAACAAACGAAGAAAGTCAAAACTTGCTTAAAATACTTCTCAAAGCGGAAGCATTATTAAAAGAGGAAAAAGAGCTCAAAAGAGAAATACATATCGAAAAGCTCAAACTCCACGCTCTTACAAAAACAACCATTGAAAGCCTGAACGATGAAGATATGTATTCGCTCTTAGAAAAGAAATGGCTTGATGCTCTTGTAGGGAATATTTATAAACTGCCAGAAATGCAAGTGAATTTGTTTATAACAAAAATTGAACACTTGTCAGAAAAATATAAAACAACGTATTTGGAAATAGAAAGCCAAATTGATGAAACTCAAATTACCCTTTCTTCTATGCTAGACGAACTTAATGGCGATGAATTTGATATGCAAGGACTTAATGAGCTTAAAAAGTTGTTAGGCGCTTAGATATGATAAAGAAGAAAGTAGTGCCTAGTCTGCGCTTTAAGGGTTTTGATGATGAGTGGGTGGGGAATAAATTACAATCTCTTGGAGAGTTTACCAAAGGGCGACATTATAGCAAAAATGATTTATGTGCCGTTGGAACACCGATAATTTTGTATGGTAGACTCTATACACGTTATGAAACAATTATTTCAAAAATTGATACTTTTGTGATGGAGAAACACGATTCTTTATATAGTCGAGGGGGGGAGGTCTTAGTGCCTTCTTCTGGGGAAACACCTGAAGATATAGCACGAGCATCAACTGTATTAATGCAAGGAGTTTTACTGGGAGGTGATTTAAATGTCATGTATCCTAACAAGTTACTAAACTCTATCTTTCTGGCGTTGTCAATTTCGCATGGAGTATTACAAAAAGAACTAAGCAATAAAGCTCAAGGAAAATCTGTAGTCCATGTACGGAATGCAGATTTACAAGAACTTAACTTGTTTTATCCGCTATATACCGAGCAAACCCAAATAGGCGAATTTTTCAAAAATATTGACCAACTTATTAACGTCAATCAAAAGAAATACGACAAGCTTCTCAATATCAAAAAAGCCTTGCTTGAAAAAATGTTTCCACAGCAAGGGGAAACTGTACCTAAACTCCGCTTTGATGGTTTTAGTGATGCGTGGGAAACATACAAAGCTAAGGAAACTTGCTTCATTTCTACAGGTAAGAGTAATACACAAGATAAAGTTGCAAATGGTAAGTATTTATTTTTTGTACGATCACCCGTAATAGAGCGTAGTAATCAATATTTATACGAAGAAGAAGCTGTATTGACTGTAGGTGATGGAGTAGGAACGGGTAAGGTTTTTCATTATGTAAATGGTAAATATGATTTACACCAGCGAGTTTATCGAATGTATAATTTTTTTGAAAATATCTATGGTAAATTTTTTTATTATAACTTTTCAACTCAGTTTTATAAAAGAGTCATGTCAATGACAGCAAAAACATCCGTTGATTCTGTAAGACTTAATATGATTGCAGAAATGGAAATGCTTTTTCCAAAAGACAAAACAGAGCAACAAAGAACCTCATTAATAATGGACTATTATAATAACTTACTGGATTTACAACAACAGAAACTTAATAAACTGAAAAATATTAAACAAGCCTGTCTTGAAAAAATGTTTGTCTAAATAAGAGGAAAATAATGCCAGTATTAGAAAATAAATTGAATATTACCAATGCCGTAGAGCTTTCCTTGAAAGAGGAAGAGCTGAGCAAGAAAAAAGCGGTTGCCATGTATGAAAAATCTATTTTAGATAATTTAGATGCTGGCACCTTTGCTTGTCTTACGTCTATCCATTCCTATTTATTTGATGATTTGTATGACTTTGCGGGTAAACTACGGACGGTAGACATTTCAAAAGGGGGCTTCCGCTTTGCTTCTTTGCTTTATTTAGAAAAGGCACTACAAGCAATTGAAAAAATGCCCCAATCAAATTTTGATGAAATTATCGCTAAATATGTGGAAATGAATGTGGCGCACCCCTTTAGAGAGGGAAATGGAAGAAGTGGCAGAATATGGCTTGACCACATACTGAAAAAAGAGCTAGGCAAAGTTGTTGACTGGAGCTTAATCACGAAAGAAGACTACCTTTTAGCCATGGAAAGAAGCCCTATAAAAGATTTAGAAATCAAGCAATTGCTTGCAAATGCCTTGACGGATAAGATTGACGATAGAGAAATATACCTCAAGGGTATTGATAGCAGTTATGCCTATGAGGGATATGCTACCTATAAAGCACAAGACTTTCTTGGATAGTGCCGTCAAATGTGTCTTTTTGCTTATTTCTGCGTCAAATTTCTCCTGCCTTTCGGTCATGTATGTTTATACACTCCCTTTAAGGCAAGCTTATTTTCCTTGATATAACACAAAAACTTCCTACTTGACGACACTATCTAGTTTATAAACCTTTCCTAGCTCCTCAATAAAATCTGAAAAGGGTACACAGCATGACATCAAATAATAGCACATTTACCAGTGAAGCGGATTTTGAAAAGGCTCTTATCCAAAATTTATCAGAGAGAGGATGGGAAAAAGAGGTTTTGTATAATAGCACCGAACAGGATTTACTACAAAACTGGGCAAAGATTCTTCATGATAACAACAAAAGCATAGACAGGCTTGGTGATTATCCACTTACCGATGGAGAAATGATCCAAATTATTGAGCAAATTAATACTCTACGAAGCCCGTTAAAGCTCAATGGATTCATCAATGGCAAAAGTGTTTCGGTAAAGCGTGACAACCCTGATGACGTTTTGCATTGTGGCAAAGAAGTCAGCCTGAAAATTTATGACCGTAAGGAAATAGCCGCAGGGCAAAGTCGCTATCAAATAGTCAGCCAGCCAAAATTTGACCGTGCTTCTGATATGCAACGCGATCGCCGTGGTGATGTTATGCTTTTGATTAATGGCATGCCTGTTATCCATATTGAGCTGAAACGCAGTGGTACACCTATAAGTAACGCCTGTAACCAAATTGAAAAATATAGTCGTGAACATAAATTTAGAGGGCTGTTTTCTTTAGTGCAAATCTTTGTTGCTATGAATCCAGAAGAAACCGTATATTTTGCAAACCCTGGACCAGATGGCACGTTTAATTCTGATTATTTCTTTCACTGGGCAGATTTCAATAATGAGCCGATAAATAACTGGAAAGATATTGCATCTTCTTTTTTATCCATTCCTATGGCACATCAACTTATTGGTTTTTATACCGTTGCAGACAATTCTGACGGGATTTTAAAAGTTATGCGTAGCTATCAATATTACGCCGCCGCTGCCATTTCTGATAAAGTTGCAAAAGCAAAGAAAGAAAATATTAAGCAATTAGGCGGGCATGTCTGGCATACAACAGGTTCAGGCAAAACCATGACAAGCTTTAAATCTGCACAACTAATAGCAAATTCTCAAGATGCAGATAAAGTCGTGTTTCTTATGGATAGAATCGAATTAGGAACGCAATCATTAGAAGCATATCGGAATTTTTCAGAAGCTAATGAAAGTGTGCAAGCGACAGAAAACACAGGTGTGCTTATAACAAAGTTAAAAAGCCCTGCGGCGGCGGATACTCTAATTGTTACTTCTATTCAAAAAATGAGTAATATCAAAGAGGAAGAAGCAGACTTTAATGCGCACGATCTTGCGCTGATTAATGCAAAACGCTTAGTATTTATCGTTGATGAAGCCCATAGATCAACTTTTGGGGATATGCTTATAAGTATAAAACACATCTTTCCAAATGCGCTTTTCTTTGGTTTTACGGGTACTCCTATTCAAGATGAAAATCAAAAGAATCTGAGTACCACAACAACTATTTTTGGTGACGAATTGCATCGCTATAGCATTGCTGATGGCATTCGAGATAAAAACGTTCTTGGCTTTGATCCCTACAAAGTACTAACCTATAAAGATACAGATTTACGCAAGGCTGTTGCCTTAGAAAAAGCTAAGGCGCAAACAGTAGAAGAAGCCATCGCTGACCCTAAAAAGTCAAAAATATATTATCACTACATGGATTCTTCAAAAATCAAAATGTATGGCTCTCTGAAAAAAGACGGCAAATATGAAAAAGGCATTGAAGATTTACTCCCTAAAGCACAATACTTCACAGAGGTACACAAAAACAAAGTTATAGAAGATATTGCGGACAATTGGCTCACCCTTAGCCATAATGGTAAATTTCATGCTATTTTTACAACCAATAGTATTAGAGAAGCCATTGAGTATTATAGATTATTCAAACAAAAAATGCCCACGCTCAAAACGACTTGCCTTTTTGATCCTAATGAGCCAGAGGGGGAAGCTCTGCCTTTTAAGCAGGACGGGCTTGTGGAAATTCTAACGGATTATAATAATCGCTATGACAAAAAATATACCCTTGCAGGGCACGCCATATTTAAAAAAGATCTTGCCTTACGTCTTGCCCATAAAGAAGATTGCAAGCATATAGGGGGAGAACCAGATAAGCAACTAGATTTACTTATTGTTGTTGAGCAAATGCTCACTGGGTTTGACTCTAAATGGGTGAACACGCTTTATATTGATAAAGTGCTTAAATATGAAAATATTATTCAAGCCTTTTCACGAACAAATCGTTTGTTTGGCGTAGAAAAACCATTTGGAACTATTCGATATTATCGCAAGTCTCACACAATGGAACAGAATATTCTGGAGGCTGTAGAGACCTATTCTGGAAATAAACCTATGGGATTATTTGTAGATAAATTACCGTATAATTTATGCAAAATGAATGAATGTTATGATGATATTGTCGAGCTTTTTAAAGTGGCAAAGATTGAGAATTTTGAAAAGCTATCTAGTGATCGTGCTGAATGTGCGAAATTTGCATCACTATTCAAAAAAATGAATGTTCACTTAGAAGCTGCCAAAATTCAAGGCTTTATCTGGAAACAAAATGCATACGACTATATTGATGAAGAAACGGAACAAAAAACGACTATAACGCTGAAGTTTGATGAATTCACCTATATTGTTCTAGCACAAAGGTATAAAGAACTTTCTTCTGACGGTGAGCCTGGAGGGGGCGGTGTCGATGATGTGCCTTATGACCTCGTTGGGCATTTGATAACCATTGACACAGGCGTGATTGATGCAAACTATATGAATAGCCGATTTAATAAATATCTAAAACTCCTTACGCAAGGCGGAGTTTCAGATGATATTATCGGGCAGGCTCTCGCTGAACTCAATAAAACTTTTGCGGCACTTAGTGAAGAACAACAAAAATTTGCAAACATTTTTTTACATGATGTGCAAAGGGGTGACGTGCTTATTGAGGAAGGAAAAAGCGTACGGGATTATATTACAGAATATCAGTGCGTCGCTAAAAATGAGCAAGTTCAGAAATGTATCAAATGCTTAGGCTGTGATGAAAAATTGTTGCAAGAAATGCTCACACTCCACATTACAGAAAGTAATATCAATGAATTTGGACGCTTTGATGCCCTCAAAGACACAATTGATAAAAATAAAGCAAAAGAATACTTTGAACTTATAGATGGAAATCCTATTAGCCTCGCTAAAAGCAATATCAAAGCCGATAAACTCCTACGTGATTTTATTTTGAAAGGCGGCTTTGATTTGTAGGGGATCAGTTATGAAAAAGGCGAATTGTCTTTCTATATTTGAAATAAAAGACGCCCAAACCTTTATAGATAAAAACTATCCTGCCAGTATGCAAGTTATATATTTGCTTATTATTTAAAAAGTAGTTATTATATATTTTGCATAAATATACATACAGCTTCGTAATATTTGCAAATAGGCACTGATCTTTACTTACTTTAGCAACATTTGGCACTTTTTTCATCAGAATAAATAAAAAAATAAAGAGACATTTCAAAATGAGTGACAATAATCATCTAGATGACCTACCACAACGTTCTAGAACCCACGAGATAGAAGACCAGGCGATTACAGCCTTTGAGAACGCGATAGCTCAAGAAAATGTCTTCGTCATCCAGAGTACTGACAGAAAAGATTACGGCAGTGATTATCAACTTGAAGTTATTAAAATTAGTGATGGATCTTCTATGACAAATGTCCGTGTATGTGTCCAACTAAAAGGCTCTACTACTGTCTTAAATGCCGATGATTCCGTGAGTGTACAAATTAGTCGCACAAATTTAAACTATCTTCTAACCCAACCCAACTCTATATATGTTTGCTACCATATCCCTTCTAAGCAATTGCTTACCCGATCAACTGAAGATATTTATTGTCAATATGAAGCAGAAGGAAGCACTTGGCGTGCACAAGAATCCGTCACTGTCAAATTTAAAGATACGTTTACTTCTACCTTTCAAACGCAGCTAAACAAGCGAGCAATGGCATCAGCGGAGTCATCACGAAACAATCGCCTTCTATGGGCACAAGCATCTCCTGATGAAATTCCAAAAATAGCAAACAGTGTTACTCCCATTGTACATTTACCTGCTAATCCAGAGCGAGCTTACGAAGTATTAACTCAATTGTATAATAATGGAGGAGATGCCATAATTAGTGCATCTTTTGCACAATTTGAAGCAGTGTTAGCGCATCTTCCCGAAGCTATGCTTTCAGCTTATATGTCTGAGATTAATCAGGGAATTAATGGTTATCCGTTTAATGAAGAACGTCTCAGAAGAGCTATTTTTCTCATCGAGGAAATGAAGTCAAAGAAAACTCACGAGGCAGGAACTCTTACGTATTGTATAGCAAATGCACATTTAGCTCTTGGTGAACACGAAAGAGCTAAGGATTTTTATCTGCAGGCAATTAAAGAACTTCCTTGCCCAGAGGCCTCTCATGTAATTGCCATGTGCTATAAGAATTTAGGTTCTACCTATAAAGAATTAGCTTGTTTTACAGAGGAAAGAGCTTCTTATGAAAAGGCCCTAGAATTAGCCCCTGATCTTTCTGAAGCAGTTTTTGCATTAGCTGTTTGTCTATGCCAGGATGGTGAATATCAGAATGCACTGGAGTATCTTGACAGTATAGACTGGCAGTTTGATTCTGTATTACGCTCTGCGTCAGTCCAAGGTTGGAGAATTCCCATATTTTTCAATTTGGGTAATCCCTCTGGTGCTTTTCGTGAAATAAACACACTGCTTGCACAAAAAGATAGCGTTGACTGGATACTTCCTTGGTGCGCTAAATATACTCGCCAGTTTGGGAAAGAATCCATCGAAAGTATTAGAAAATCACTTTTATTTTGGAAAAGGTATCTCCTTAAATTTCCGGAAGATATTCAAGGCAGGCATGAGTGCCTCATCTGCTTATGGCGTTTGCACGAAGAGAATATTCCTGTTGAAATGAATTTTGAAGAATTTACACAAGAAGCACTAGATTTAGTAGATATTGGACATCCGGATCCATCCTTCTTGTGGGATCGCATCGGACACTGGGCACAAACAGATGGACAATGGGATTTAGCCGAGGGAGCTTATCGAAAAGCTTGTGAGGTTGAGCCCGATATGTATGGCTACTGTCTTGGTACTGCTTTAAATCATTTAGGAAGATATAAAGAAGCATTACCACTTTTGATTGCTCAAGCTGAAAAACATATGCCTGATGAGCTTAGTTGGTTTGGAACAGCTATTGCTCACGAAGGGATAGGTAATATAAAAGATGCTATTGAGGCATATAAGCGTGCATTAGCAATAAATCCTAATTATGATTTAGCGTGGTTTAATCTTGGAGGTGTATATTGGAATGTTGGAGAAATTGATTTAGCCTGTGCTACATGGAAAGAAGCGATAAGGCTATTTCCAGATCACGAATTAGTTGAAAAAAGTCAGTATTTGATGGATAATATTGCCATTTTATAAATAGAATCATTCAAACGTTAGAGCTGTATTTCGCTTGGTGAAGTGGCAATAGGAAATTTATTATAATCTAAGAAATAAGGGGTTAGTATGGTTGATTTTAATTCTTTGAGGAAAGAAAGGAATAATGTTCGCAAGTCTCATATTCCACAAGACATATTTCGTAGGTTGCCAAAGCCAGAAGGGATGAATGATTTATACGAAAGCCAGGGACATGTATTAACGGAATGGTACGGACAAGAGAATAAAAAAGATACCGTGATAAAACTTCATACAGGCGGAGGCAAAACCCTAGTAGGACTTCTAATTGCCCAATCAAGTATGGAAGAGTTAACCGAACCAGCTCTTTACTTATGTCCAACCAAGCAGTTAGTACAACAGACATTGGAAAAAGCAAGACAGTTGAATATTAAAGTTGCTGAATATAAAACAGGTGAACCTCTTGATAATGATTTTCTTCACAGCAAAGCTATCATGGTTTGCACTTATAATGCAGTATTTAACGGTAAAACAAAGTTTGGCTTACGTGATTCTCTAACTCCAGTGAATGTAGGAACAATCATTTTTGATGATGCTCACGCATCTTTTAGTATTATTAGGGATTGTTTCACTTTAGAAATTAATAAAAAGGAATGTTATGAGTTATATGAATATGTTGCATTAATGTTTCAGATTGATTTTGATGAAATTGGCAAACTAGAAACGTTCAATGATATTATAAAAGGTGACAACAGTCATGATCGTGATAATATATTAGAAATTCCTTACTGGGCATGGATCGACAAAATTAAGGCTGTACAGTCTAAGATTTCAGAATGCGGCGATTCTAAGTTTCCATTTAAATGGTCATTGTTGCGAGATAATTTATCTTTTTGTCACGCATTTATTACTTGTGATAAAATTTCAGTAACACCTTATTTACCATTACTAGATATTTTTCCTACGTTTGATAATGCACAGCGTAAAATCTATATGTCTGCAACAATTGCCGATGACAGCGAAATAATAAAAACATTCAACACTCCGAAAGAAAGTGTGCTCCATCCAATATCATCATCATCTCTAGCCGGTGTGAGCGAGAGAATGATTTTAATTCCACAATTGATGTCTACGCCTGAAAAATTAGAACTAGATAAGCTTGTAACTTGGGCAACCGAAAAAAAAGCAGTCGCTACAGTTATCCTAACATCCTCCTATAAGAATGCAGAGAGTTGGAGAGAAAAACTACACAACACTAATCCTAATATCCCTGAAAACGCAGGTGACGTTGAAGAGGCTATTTCAAGTCTTCAAGCTAATAAGACGGTTGGCCCTGTTGTTTTTGCTAATAGGTATGATGGAATTGATTTACAAGGAAAAGCCTGCCGTCTGCTTATAATGGATGATTTGCCAATAGGTTCATCGAATTATGATTTATATAAAGCCAAGGTTCTATATGGTAGTAAAGCTATTGATCGATTTTTAGCACAACGGATTGAACAAGGAATAGGGAGAGGTGCTAGAGGTGCTGGAGATTATTGTGTAGTTATACTAACAGGAAGCAAATTAACCTCATGGATAAGCAAGGAAAATAATTTAGAATTGATAACGCAAGCAACACGTGTTCAAATTGATATGGGAATTGAAATGTCTAAAGAAGTTTCATCAACCAAGGAGTTGGCGGCAACAATTGTGCAGAGTTTTAGTAGAAATCAAGATTGGGTTTCTTATCATGCAGAAACGTTGGCAGACGAAGTAGAAAATAAACAAAATCCATCCGAATTAATAAACAGCACAGAAAGAGAGCGTAAAGCGTTTGAGCATTGGAGAAACAATGAACATAGTAAGGCGCTAAATATTTTAGAAAAACTATACTCAAGAGAAGTACTAGATCAGAAGTTTTCTGGTTGGCTTATGCAATTCGCAGCAAAAATAGCCTATTGCCAAAACGAACACAAACAATCTTCAGAATTGCAGAAAGGAGCTTTTAGCAAGAATAGGGATTTATTTAAACCATCTGACGTACATGTTTCTCAAGTGCCACAAATTCCTACAGAGCAATCTGAGGCGATTGCAGAAAAAATAAATGAGTACAAGTACAGAGATGGACTTCTAAAGGAATTTGAAGATGTTATTAATAAACTAAATCCAAATGTTTCGGCAAATATTTTTGAAGAAGCTCTGATGCAATTAGGTTTATTTTTAGGGTTTATTTCTGAACGTCATGACAAAAACGGTGATGGATCTGATATAATTTGGTTGCTTCCATCTAAAAAAGGACTAGTGTTGGAGGCAAAAAGCAAAAAGAAGAAAGGTAACCCATTAAATAAAGACGAACATGGGCAAATTTTAGTAGCAGAAGAATGGTTTAAAAAGGAATACCCTGATTACTCATGTGTAAAGGTTTCGGTTCTAGCTGTAAACTGTGCCACCCATAATGCTCATGCCGATAGATTATATGCTTTAACTTTTGATAAACTTTTAGAATTAGCAAATGAGGTACGGTCGTTGTATAAGGAGCTTTGTAAGTATGATAATGGTGAATTGCAAATAAAGTGTGCAAAGTTATTAGAAAAATCTCGAATTAATCCTAGTAAAATAGAAGACTCTTTTTTACAACAGTTCGTAGTAAAGCATGATATATAGACAGTATTTCAATAATTTTCAACTATATATCACCCTATTGAAATAACAGTATCATTCTTTCAAAACAACAAACTCAATCCCTCTTGGCGTTTCGGCTCCATGAGGGATTTTTGTATTTAATCATCCAAATTATAACAAGGAGTTTATATGGAACAGTATCAATCACAAGAGATTACGACGTTGGCAAAGGCTTTACTTGATGTGCAAAGGGTTTTGCAGCCTGCGGTGAAGGATGCGTTGAATCCGTTCGCTAAGAATCGGTATGCGAGTTTGAACAGTATTATGGATGTATGCAGAGAGCCGCTTTTGGATAATGGGATTTGGCTTTGTCAATACCCTGTGCCCGTTGGGAATGGCGGAAGTTATGGCAGAGCGGACGGAAATGGAGATACGAGGAGTGCTTACGCTGAACAGCAAGGGTATCCCCCTCAGAGCCATTCCTTGGGTTTAGTGACAAAGCTCACCCATGCGGAATCGGGGCAATGGCAAGCGTCTCTTGCGGTTGTTCCTTTATCAAAGGCAGATCCGCAAGGTATGGGGTCGGCAATAACCTATGCACGGCGCTACGCTTTATCTGCCATGCTTGGCATTGTGACAGAAGACGATTTTGACGGAGAAAATAATAGTCAAGCGAATAATTCTTATGGGTATTCAAATCAGAATAAAGGGCAAAGGCGACAGGCTCCGCAGAAGCCTTCACAATCACCTGTAAGGCAAAAAGAGGTAAAGACTATCCACGGCACAGAAACGGGAATATCACCGCAAGGAGTGCCTGTTAATGACGCTTCAAGGGGTAATGCGAGTGCTAATGCTAACCATAGTAGTCGAGGTCAGCAGATCCAAATACCACCGAACCAAACACAACAAAACCAAGGACAAGAACCCCACGCTCAACAGGATCAAAACCAGCCCAAACTTCCACTCCTAAACGGTGTCGTTTATGATAGTTTAGAAGCAAAAGACGATACAGGAACTCTCCGAGAGGTCATCACCGCAACGGGTAATACCATCCCCAATAAAAGCGCCCTTATGAAGGTTGGTTTCCGTTGGAACCCTAACAAGAAAGTATGGTGGAAATATGCTGATGCGGCGTAAACCGAATAAAATCAAAAGAAACAAAGGCGGGCTACCCATAAGGTAGCTCGCTCTTTTTGTATGTAAAAAAGGAAATAACATGGCACAAGCAATGGTTTCTAAGAAAACAGAAAAGGTGACAAAAGTGACAGGAGAATTGAAAGAGCTATCTGCCAAACAATCTAACCAATTATCCACACGTAAAAACCCAGCTGATATGCTTCTTGCTCTTCTCGCTAAAGGTTTGCACGAGCACGCAAAAGCGAGCACTGCTTCACAACTTGGGAATCGCAGTCAGTATATTGGTATGTCCGACATCGCTATGATGCAGGAATGCCAACGGCTTGCGGTTCTTCGTAAGGTTCAGCCTACAAACGATAAGGATGTGACCCTTGACAATTACGAACAGATTTTGAAACGTCAGCTCACTTTACAGCGAGGGCACTGGTTGGAAGATGGCATTGCGAATGCCCTTTATGCCAATGGTTTTCAGCTTATTCCACAGCTTGAAATTAGCATCACCCATGAACAAATTCCTATCAAAGCACACTTAGATTTCGTCTTGATAGGTATTAGTGCTATACGGATTTTAGAGCTAAAATCAAACGCTAAGCCCCCAAAAACCCCAAACAAAAGTTATGAAATGCAGGTACATGGGCAAACCTCTTTACTCCATAAATATTGGTGTGAACCTGTCTTTAACCTAAAAGATGAGCATGGAATCTTGCTTTATGAAGGCAAAACCTTTCCAGAGATTTGCAAAGCATATCTTGGCATGAACATCGCAAACGCTCCTGACGAGATGAATATTCAGGGCTGGCTTCTTTGTGTTTCCATGAGCGAGGCGAAAGCTTTTGGCCCTTATATTCCAAGCACTGCTATTGCCAATATATGCATGCAATCAGCAAAAACACAGTGGCAACATATTCAAAACT
>CAMQVJ010000053.1 GCA_947038175.1 uncultured Desulfovibrio sp. | reverse complement strand
AAAATGATCTCAATCTTCAAAAAGATTAAAGCATAAAACGTAAACATCTATAGAGTACCCTTGATGGGTACTCTATAGGGCATTATTCATGAAACATGATTATAAAAACCCAAACTATTTATCCCTTATGCATTCAATCATATCTTCAAGTTTACTGTCGTATTCCTTTTGATGCACTTCATATTTACCTACAATCTCTTTTTGTTTGCGTAAGGCTACTGGGTTTGTATCAATTACCTTTAAATCAGCGGTATACGCAATATTTCTTAGTTTTTTACTAATATTTGACTCGCTTGAATCTATTCTTTCAGCAACGTCTTTATTCTTTACATTTTGCATTTTTAAAATATATATGACCATAAGTTCAGTATCACTATCAGACAATTCTAAATTTGGTGTATCTTCATAAATAGATTTCGTATCAAATGAAAACTCAGCACTTGTAAAGCAGGGAATTAATGAGAATGATTCGGCTTGATGCTCTCGCCCATATCTATCGGACTCAAAACTGATATCAATAATATTTCTTTCTAACATCTCAAGCTTTAGACCTAAGTCCATGGCACGTTTCTTTACAATGCTTCCTTGCAACTCTCCTTCGGTATTTGTGTGATCAAGAACTAAAAATGCAATACCTTTTTGTGTAAGTTTTTTCATCCAACGTATAAGTTTTATTGGATTTAGAGATGCATAAAGTGTATAATAATTATCAAGAATTATGAGGTCATATTCAAGGAGCTCGTCAATATGTTCATTTTGCCATGCTTCATCCAATATCTCTTCATATATCAATTTTTCTTCAGAAAATAAGTATGTAGAAAAAGTCCTTTTATCAGTGCTTATATCTCCGCCATAACCCTTTATAATCTTTTCAATATATTGTTGAATTTTATCCCCAGGCATTTCTCCGTCAATGTAGAGTACTTTTTTAGGTTCGTGCACTTTCCACGTACCAATACTTTTATTTCCAGAGCCGATTATTTGAGCAAGAAAAAGAGCTAGTATAGTTTTTCCTGTTTTTTCCTTTGCAAAAAGCCAAGTGATTGTACCACTCTCAATTATTGGATCAAGAATCATACTTCGTCTTCTGTCACTGCCAACGATTTTATCATCTGGCGTAGCAAGAAGTTTTGCCACTTCTGGTTTTGTTAGCCCAAGTTTTTCGGGATTTGTTAATGCATCTTCAATAGAAATACTTTGTTGTCCAGACAACTTTACAAGAAAGCATTCTTTTATCTTGTTTTCTTTTACCAAGCTTGAGATTGTCTTGATTCTTGTGTATGTGAGTGTATCGTCGATAATAAGGTACAGTGATTTTCCGCTCAAATGCTCTAAATTGGTAATGTGTAGATTATTTATCCCACCATAAACAAAAGATAGATTGAAATTATTTGAAATTAGACGATTTAACTTATTACCAAATTCAAGTTCATTTCGTTCACGTATGGAATTACACAAGACAATCCTCTCACAATTATAGTCGTATTTATCTACAATAGAATACACTTCATAAGAGGGCTGTGGAGGTAAAGGAAAAATTTTGAATAACTGGCTTTTTACATGTCGCCAAAAAGTATAATAAATTTCTATGTATTCTCCATATTTTGTTTCAATCCCCCATACAACAGCTATTATACGTGAATGAGCATTTTGTATACGTGTTATATGAATAACCTTAAAATACGTTAAGAATAAATCAAAAAAAACAGGGTTATTATACGAAATAGGGTTTCTTTCTTGAACATAAAATTCTCTCCCTGTGCCTTCAGAATTTCTTCTTATAAAATCTCTTGTGGAAAAAAAATCATGTATTTCATCAACTGACTGGCTGTATTGCCTTTGATTATTTTTATGTAAAAAAGTATGTAAGGAAATTATATCAAATCCAAACGCCAACCTTTCTAAATGGCCAGTAAAAATAGTAGTAGATTGAATCCAAAATCCAGCACATACAGTGCGACCAAACTGATAACAATATGCTTCTCTTATGTATAGAGTAAGGCCACCTATCATGACAAAATCAATCGATTCAGTAGCAATAATTTTCTGTTGCGTAATGGCTTCTATTGTTTGCTGAGGGTAGAACAGAAAGTTTTTTATTATCGACATTCTTCTTAGTATTTGTTCTTTTGTTAGGGATTTTATGTCGGTACTGTACTCTAAGTAAGATCTAAAGGATGTCTGATCAGTATGCATAAAACCAGGAGAAAGTAATATCCGATCGTAATTAGTCTGTAGATTATGGCAATCTACAGGAGTAATATTTTGGAAGCTTATTTGATTGTAATAGTCTGTAAGATTACCTTGTGACATCAGTATTTGCTCCAAGTTTTAAAAATTTACACCTAACGTACAATGACAGTTGGATAAGATGAAAAATAATGCATAGCGAGTATATGATTAATCCTTTTGCTGTAATCCATAATCTAAAAGTTTTATCAACTTCTCGTAACACTGTTCTGGAGTAAAGCGATCTCCATAGCGTCTTGCGGCAAGCGTTTCGTGGCTATGCCCAAAGACTTGTTCAAATATCGGATTATGAAGCAGTTGCTCTTTAAAGAAGTCACTAAAAGAGTGGCGCAAAGAATGGAAGGATTTCTTCCCTGTTATTCCTAAGCTTCGAACAAATGGACCAAAATCTTTACTCACCATTTTTGCGTATTGTTTACGAACACCTAGCGCTCTAAGATCTGGAAACAGACGTTCATTATCGTTCCTCATGCTTTCTAAATAGTCCAAAAGTCCAATAGCTTTTAGATGATCATGTATCGGAATAATTCGCTTTGCATTTAATGTTTTAAGACTTTTCGTATTTTCTGCGTTTTTGCCTGGATTCTCATTAACATCTATAACCCACAAACCTTTCTCAACCTCATAAATATCAGCGCAGTGTAGCTGACAAATTTCTTCGACACGCATTCCTGTATAAAGTCCAATCCAAGGAACCCAGTATCTTGAAGGTTTTTTACTTTCTTTATAAGCTTTTAATTCGTTACTTTCAAAAATAATACGTAGGTCTTCAAGGCTAAAAGGCTCTCTTGAGTCAATTTCCGCTTGTCTTTCTTTTATTGCTAGTCCTGTCGCATGATTTTTAAACAAAAAGCCCTCTACTACAAGCCAGTTAAAAAATGCTGAAACATCAACAAGATATCCATTTACAGTATTGATTTCTAGGGTTTTGGGATGCTCCATACTAATAATATCTTGTATGCTCTTGTCTTTTAGATTTTTAAGTTTAGAAAAATTGGGTGGCAATTTTCTGAGATCATCTCGAAAGCACCGAAAATCTTTACGGACATACTGATCAATCGGTTTATTACCAAGCATACGTGCAAAAAGCTCAACGTGCTTTCTAAGTTCGGGAATATATCTTTGGTCCTTTTTACCATCTGTTACCTTTGTGTTAAGATAGTTATCTAAAAAGGTTAAAAGTTTCCCCTTCTTACTCTCTTGCGCAGCCCGTGATCCAGTATCTGTTACTATAATTTGCTCTGCACTATCTAAAAACGGTGTATAGGGAAGAGCAAAGAAGAGTTTCTCTTGCGAGTAATCCCTGTCCAATCTTGCCCGTAAAATTGTCAAAAAATCTACTGAAATTTTGCAATATTCATTTACGATGGTAAGATAGTTGTCATAAGAAAATTCTTCAGCTTTAAAAATACCAATTTCAATAAGCTTTTCGAAAAATTCAAAGAAATGAAGGCAAAGTAATGGAGGATTATCAATCATAGATTTATGGTGTGCGAGAAATAAAGAATACATCGACTGGGTTGTTATTCCCATTTCCTTAGGAGTGTTCAGACCTAGAAAAGGTTCTGGTAACTTTCTGTTTTCATGCAAGGTGCGTGAATTAGGATTTTGCGCATCACAACTTAGCAGATGCCGAAAATACCCAACAATACGCTTGGAAATGTCATCATATTTGAGTAGCACTTTATCTTGACCATCTAAAATAACTTCTAATCTTTCCAAAGGAAAATCTGGCAAAGGACTTAGAGGATATTGCAAATAGAAAATATTTGCTATCTCGGTAAGTGTATAATCATGCCCGTGCTTATTAAGCCATGTATGCAGCTCCACAATTGTTGGAGGATATTCTAAAGGGAGCGGTGATGAAAGAAGGTGTGAACATTCTTTTTCAAAGAACAGTTTCATTTTTTCCATATCTTCAGAAGTAAGCATCCCTTTCTCCTTCAATAACTTGTGCAAAGTTAATGTTACAAATAATGCCTTTTGCTTCGCTTCTCTAAGACTGTCAGTCTGTAAGGAAAAGCGAATCTCTGTAATTTCATTATGTGAACTATATTTTTTAGGTATCCTACGTCGGTAATAAAATAATTCGCCACGGATGTAAAGATAGGCAGGATATTTTTTTGGGGATGATTGGCATTGCACAGCGACTTTTTTTGCCGTGTGAATATACCTTTTATCAGTTTCATCATTTTCTAATGACATGTAAGCCTCACTCATTTTGTGGCACAGTTTGTGGCACAGTTTTGTCCTTAAACCCCATATGCGGGCCTTAGATAAGTGAAGCTTGAAATTCTGATTTAAATAAAAAAAAGAGTTTACAATAACTTACTGTAAACTCTTTCTTTTTTATTTTCTAATGTGGTGCCCAAGAGGAGAGTCGAACTCCTACGCCGTTTCCAGCACTACCACCTCAAGGTAGCGTGTCTACCAATTCCACCACCTGGGCACGAAGATTTTTATATGTCAGTTGGCAATTTTTTGCAAGTTATTTTTTCCATATTTTTCTCTTTTTTTCAGAATAAAAAGAAGGATACAAAACAAAAACATGCAAAGCCCTAAAATAAATAACTTTATGTTTTTATTGCCACATAAAGGTTTGCTATACCAAAAGTGAGGCTTTCGTGGCGAATGAAGGTGAAGCCCGCATTTTTGAGTTCTTTGCAAAAGTCTTGTGGGCTAGGAAATTCCTGAATACTTTTTGCAAGATATGTATACGCATCTTCTTGACCGCCAAATAATTGGGAAATTTTAGGTACAACATTTTCCAAATACCAATGATAAGACTTACCAATATAAGGGGTTGTTATCGGTGAAAATTCAAGAATACATAATTGCCCACCGTTCACAAGCACTCTATTCATTTCTCTAAGTGCCTTCAGTCTATCGTTCACATTACGAATGCCAAAAGCGATAGTAACAGCGTCAAAGCTTTCGTCAGCGTGCGGAATAGCCTCTGCGTCCATAACTTGACAATCGATGCGAGTTTTTTCTGAGCTACGAATTTTGTGCTCGCCATACTTTAGCATCTCTTCACAAATATCACCCGCCACAACTTGCGCTTGTGGGTATTTACGTAAAATGGCAAGACTCACATCAAGCGTGCCTGCTGCCATATCAAGAACATTCGCTTTTTCACCTAATATAATACTATTTACTAGGCGATGTCTCCACCAATAATCCACGCCAAAGCTTAGTAAATGATTGAGTATGTCATAATGTTTGCTAATTGAGCCAAACATATTTTCTATTTTAATCACATTTTTTGCTTCGTTCATGTCGGTGCTTTCAGCCGTGTTTTTTGTTACAGCTGTGTCATTTACTTCAGCGGTGCTTTTTTCGGGAGCAGTATTTTTTAGTTCGCTTGTATCTGCTGCTTCACGCAAGGTGTTACTTGCTCCTACATCGCTCGCCTGTGTTTGAGTAGAAGAAGCCTTTATTTTGTCATCATGAGGTATATTCATAGTATTTTCACCTTCAACTACTTGGCAAGATTCTTCATTCGCTGCTGTGTTTACTCTATTATCATTTATGTGAGAACTTACAGGCAAACTCGTTCGAGAGCTTGTTTGTGAAGTTTTGGGATGGCGTGTTTTTTTCGCTACCATTAAGCTTTCCTCCTCATGTTTTACCTTGTGGAATATGCATATCTATTTACTTGGGTAAGACCACTTATTGAGTGCTCTTTGAGAATGCAATGTATCTTCTTCTATTTATTTTTTTCGTGGAGTATATTTTGCCCTTGCACTACAGTATCAAAGACTATTTTATAGATACTAGGGAAAATTTCTGCAAAATTAGAAGGTGATATTCTTTGTGTTTCGATGAATTTAACCGCAATTTCTTTACTTACTTGCAGTATTTCTTTTTCTGTTCTTTCCATTTTCGAGCCCTCCTGAGTTTTCCAGCATGAATCTCCTACGAATAGAGACGATTCCTATTATTTTAGCAAAAAACCCGCCTTAGGGAATGGCCCCGACCACCATTTGGAAGGGTACCGGCGGGTTAAAAAAGAAAGGGTATTCCCCTCCCTCTTTTGTTTTATATCGGCATAACACAGATGGGAGTCTCAAGTTTACAAGCTTAGAATCCTTGCATGAAGAGCTTTTCTGCGTTTTTTGTGTTTACGTTTTCATTTGTCTGTACTGCATTTATACCAGATTTTGCGCTTGTTCCCTCATAAAAAGGCACACTAATACCATCAACAGTGGAAAAATAAACATCATCAGGTTTCTCAAATTCTCTTATGGGATAAGCAGCTAACGCCTTTTTTGCGTAGTCAATATAAATAGGAAGCGCTGCGCCTGTGCCTGTTTCACCACGCCCCATGGGCTCGATAAGGTCATAGCCCACATAGGTTCCTGTTACTAAATCAGGAGTGAAACCAATAAACCAAGCGTCAATTTCATCATTAGTAGAGCCAGTTTTCCCCGCAAGAGGTCTTTCTAAAACCCTTGCTTTTCCCGCTGTGCCATACTGAACAACACCTTCGAGTAATTTCGCCATAACAAACGCATTTTGAGGGCTTATTGCCGTCTCATGTTCTGGGGCTTTTTCATAAATAGTATTACCCCAAGGCCCTTGAATTTTTTGAATAAATCGTGGAATAGCTCTTTGCCCTTTATTAGCAAAAGCGGTGTATGAACTTGTCATATCCACAGGCAAGGCAACCCCAGCGCCAAGGCTAATAGCCAAAGCAGGAGGAAGATCATTTTTAAAGCCAAGTTCCTTTGCTCTTTGTAAAACAGCATCGATACCCATTTCTTGAGCAACTCGAATAGTACAAAGGTTACGAGATCTCGCCAAGGCACGATTCAAATGAATAGGGCCTTCAAAGGCACCTTCAAAATTGCGAGGTCGCCAAACCTCTTGGGTATATTCATCAATAAGGAGAATAGGCGCATCTAGAATAAGCGACCCCGCGGTAAATCCATGGTCAATCGCCGCAGAATAAACGACAGGCTTAAAAGCCGATCCTGGTTGGCGTTGCGCTTGGGTAGCACGGTTGAACTGATCCCCATCATAACTAAATTCATAACCACCAACAAGAGCAACCACATCACCCGTCTGAGGTTCCATAGAAACAAGAGCTCCTTGTACTTTTGGATATTGCTCAAGGGACAATGGTATAACTTTATCCACGGACAATTCCGCTAATGTTGTTAATTTTTTAGCATCTTCAGGAGATTTGGATTTTTTGATTTTCTCAAGTTCTTTTTCACTTGGAAATTTTAGAGAAACCCAGACAACATCGCCCGATTCCAAAACCCTTCTTGCGTCTTTTATAGCCTCTGTTTGCCATAATCCAGAAACAGCTTTATTTGGTTTTCTTGCCCAACCCATTTCTTTAACAGGGATAAATCCTTGATAATCACCAATGCGAACCGATGCACCATTTTTATCTACTGACATAACCACGGCTTTTTGCCATTCGTCTTGTTCAAAACTAGTCACATCAAAAGTATTTTTTGCTAGATATTCATTTATTTGTGATGCAGGGATTTTTTCAATAGCTCCAAGCCAACCATGGCGTTTTGATGCTGCTCTCAAACCCTTTCTAAGCGCCCCATCTGCGGCGAGTTGTTGGATAGGGTCCATGGAAGTATGAACGGTAAGCCCCATTTCATAAACAACATCTTCCCCATAAAATCCCATATCAAAACCAAAGGCAACAGAATTTTCTTCACTAAATATATCGATAAGTTGTCGACGAACTTCTTCTAAATACCAACCACCTTCACGTCCCATAAAAGTAGGCATGCTATCGTATTTCAGTTCTTCATAAAATGCTTTATCAAACTCTTCGTCTGTTATCCATCCAAGGGTTCGCATACGGCGCAAAACGTGTTCTTGCCGTTCTTTTGCTGCTTTTGGATGTCTATAAGGATTATTCGCTGAAGGAGATTGTGGTAAACCAGCAAGCATGGCGGCCTCTGCAATAGAAAGGTCAAGTGCATGCTTACCAAAATAGGTTCTTGCGGCGGCTTCGATGCCATAGGCATTACTACCCAAGAAAATTTGGTTAAGGTATATGGTGAGAATATCGTCTTTTGTCAGTTGCTTTTCAAGGCGAAATGCAAGGATAGCCTCTTTCAATTTTCTTTCATAACTTTTTTCAGGGGTAAGCATAAGTCGTTTAACAACTTGCTGCGTTATGGTACTTCCGCCTTGCTGAATGCTACCTGACTGTAGATTTGCCACAAAAGCACGCACAATCGCTATTAAATTAACCCCTGGGTGCTCATAAAATTCAGAATCTTCAACCGCTAAGAAAGCGAGTGGCACATAAGGAGACATTTCTGTTATCCCAATAACATAGCGCTTTTCTCGATAGAATTGCCCAATAAGACTTCCGTCCCGTGCAAGAACAGTTGTCACCTGTGCTGGTCTATAGTCTGCGACTTTACTAAAGCTTGGCAAATCACCCGAAGCCCATTGATAAAGAGCATAGAGAGTGATGCTTCCAACTAAAGCGCCGAGCGCCATAAGATAGAGGCATACTTTAAAAAAGGTAGCGATTTTACTCTTTTTCTTTTTCTTTCCTTCTTTCTTTTCTTTTTCTTGCTTCACCGCTGTTGCTGGTTTGGCAGAAAGTTCTAAGGTCTCAATATCTTGAGATTGAGAAGAATCAGAATCATTTGTATTTAAATCATTAGACATAGAATTTTACCTTAAACCAAAACATGAGAAGTTTGGCTGATAGGATTATATTTGTATAATGCCATGAACGGCAATCTATTTTCTCTTGAATCACGTACTTTTTATCTAATCACTCTAGAGAAAAAAGCAATCTAAAAACTATATTTTAAACACGAAACGAAGGCTTCCGTCCGTATTTTTTTAGGATAAGTGCTTCAGCAAAATATCATTAACAATTGCAGGGTTTGCTTTGCCTTGCATTTCTCGCATAATTTTCCCAACAAAAAAGCCCATGAGCTTGGTCTTCCCTGCACGGTATGCTGCGAGTTCTTCTGGGTTTTCTTGAATAACCTTAGTCACCGCAGCCTCAATAGGCCCTGTATCAGAAACTTGGATAAGCCCCTTTTCCCTCACTAATTCTTCTGGCATTTTTTCGCCATTGCTCAGTTCTGGAAAAATATCGGTTGCGATTTTAAAACTAATGAGTCCATTATCAATAATCTTTGCAAGCTCTGCTAATGCCTTTGCTTGTATAGGTAATTTACCGTCTAAACCATCAGCAATACGCAAATTCATTTCACGAAGAAGAGGCCCTAAAATAATATTCGCTATCTTCTTCGGTTCTTTATATATCTCAACAGCTTTTTCTAATAAATGAGTGAGATACGGGTCAAAAGCAATAAGTTCCGCTTCTGATTCTGCAATTTGCCATTCTTGCTGAAAACGAGTTTTCCGTGCAGCAGGCAATTCAGGCATTTCAGATTGCCATTTTGCAAGATCTTCATCACTAATAAGAACAGGCAAAAGATCGGGATCAGGAAAATATCGATAATCGTCAGCATCTTCTTTACTACGCATAGCAAGGGTTATATTTTTGTTACTATCATAAAGACGGGTTTCTTGGCGAATTTTACCGCCATCAAGAAGCACATCTTCTTGACGTACAATTTCGAATTCAATAGCTTTTTGCACATGACGGAAAGAATTGAGATTCTTCAATTCTGTACGAGTACCAAGCTTTTCTTGCCCTCGAGGGCGCAAAGAGACGTTTGCATCGCATCTAAAACTCCCCTCTTCCATATTCCCATTGGTCACACCAAGGTTAACAACTATGGCATGCAAGGCTTTAAGGTATGCAACCGCTTCTTCAGCACTACGCATATCAGGCTCACTCACAATTTCAATAAGAGGCGTGCCTGAACGGTTCAAGTCTACAAAACTTTGATTTTCTGTGCTAGAATGGATATTCTTTCCCGCATCATCTTCAAGGTGAATGCGTGTGATGCCAATGCGTTTAACAGTGTCACCTAGTTTAATATCTAAGTGTCCACGTTCACAAAGAGGAAGATCGAATTGTGAAATTTGATAATCTTTTGGCATGTCAGGATAAAAATAGTTCTTACGTGCAAAGATAGAGCGCTGATTAATGGTGGCGTCAATGGCTAAAGCGGTGCGCGTTGCAAACTCCACAGCCTTTTTATTGAGGACAGGAAGCACTCCAGGCATGCCTGAGCATACTTCACATACATTACTATTTGCGCTATCACCAAAAGAATTTGGACAAGGGCAAAAAAGCTTACTTTCTGTGGCAAGATGCACATGCACTTCAAGACCAATAACAACTTCAAAATTCGTCATATACGTGAGCTCCTAGCATAACTAGTAATTTTATATAAAAATCTTATTTCTAAAACACAAGAATATATATACCATAAAAAAAAAAGACGCTCAAGTAAAAGAGCATTCTCTAATTTTTGCCGATACCCTACCAGATGTATACATCAGCACAAAGTATACATCTGGTGGCTGAATATTTACTCATGTTCTTTGACAGAGATAGGCGAATACTATCACTAGCGTCAAGTAAAAACAAAAGATTATATTAATAGACTACCAAAGATAGACACGTAATACCCTCACCATAGTCGACACACAACTACCCACACTGCGAGCAATTAATATTATACTACACTATGAGTCATCAAAAAAAACATATACAGACACAATAGTTAAAATAATCACCTCTCTTTTAGAGCCTCACTGATACAGAAAATATGAATTATTAATTATTAGAATAAATCATTGTACTCGTCCCCCGTGATATGCATATTTCACGATATTCTCCCGCTCTTTGATATTGACAGTTAGGAAATCATACTCTAGACTATTTCTAAATATGATGATTAATACTATCTCTCTCAATAGTTTTAATGCACTCTAAGGAAAAACCATAATGAAACTGCGCACCTGTCTTCTACTTTTTCTTTTTGTATTCAACATACAAAACGCTTTGGCAAAAGATATCACCCCCGATAACACTGCCACAAGCCTTAATCAAAGTTTACAGAACGCCTTTATTTACAGCCCAAATCTACAGAGAGTACAAGAAGCACGGCAACGAGCTGAACATGACGTGCGAAAAGCTGAAGCGGCTTATTACCCTACTATTGGAATTTGGGGAGGACTTGGTTTTCTGCAAGAAGACACCCCAGGAACTCGTGCAGACAGAAGCGATGGCGATTTCATGGGCAACTCAACCGCAGGTCTCCTACTTAGTCAAAAACTTTGGCAAGGTGGCGCTACTTCATCCATTGTACGCAGTAGTGAATCAAACTTAGAGTATAACATGTTTGCTGTACTTGATGATGCGACAACCCTCGCCTATACGACTATAAGCGCCCATGCCGATGTGCTGCGTCGCCGTCATCTTCTCAAATTGTCAAAAATTAATGTAAATGAACATAGAAAAATTTTAAAACTCCTCAGAAGTCGCTTCGATCAAGGTCTTTCTAGCGAAGGTGATGTAGAGCAAGTTGTTAGCCGTCTCAACAGAGCCCAAGCAACACTCCTTACTCACCAAGAAGGTTTAGACGCGGCACTTGCAAATTATCGCCGCATGACAGGGCAACACGCCCCAAAAAATCTATTACCTGTAGAAAACCCTGACAACATCTTCGAAAATGCCGACAGAGTGCGTGATGAATCTGTAAAAAACAACTTCAGACTTAAAGCTATTCTTGCACAAATTGATTCTCTTGTTGCTGACAGAGATTTTGCAAAATCCAGCTTTGCTCCTTCCTTTACTTTTGATACAGGCCCTACCTATCAAGACACACATCGCGGCGGAGATACCCATGCTCTTTCATGGACCGCTATGGTTAATATGCGCTGGAATTTATATAATGGTGGTGCAGACGAAGCAAATTTCAAAGCGAGCACCGCAAAAGTACGTGAAGCCCGTAAATCTCTCCATGCCACCATGGATACTTTAGATGAACAAATTCAACTTGTGTACAACCGCACACAAACCGCCACCAGACAAACTGGCTACTTTGAAAAGGCAAGCAGGGCTAGCCGTATCGCAAGAGATAATTTCTTTGCTCAGTTCACTGTAGGAAAAAAAGATTTATTGAATGTGCTTGATGCAGAAAACGAAGCCTTTTCCTCAAAGGTAGACGCTGTCATTACACGAGTAGATGCCATACTCGGACACTATCGTCTACACGCACTCGCAGGTACTTTACTTTCAAGCGTTGGTATTGACCAAAATGCTATCAAAATGGGAACACCAGCGATTATGCCCATTGATGACGTGAAAATTTTACCACTAAACCTGAGCCCTCGTACAGATGTAACTTTACGCGCTGTAGGGATGGAAGAATCAACTTTACAACGAGATTAAATTAAGTGTTCAATTTTTTTCAAAAAGACAAATGGTTTTGGGGAATAGTCAGTTATTATTCCCCCCTCTATACTCATGTGGGAATTGCCTCCTTTATGGTTAATGCCTTTGGGCTTGCCATGCCTCTTTTTGTAATGAATGTCTATGATCGTATTGTCCCCAATAATGCTTTTGAAAGCTTATGGGTGCTCACTATAGGCATATTCCTAGCCTGTTTTCTTGACTTTCTTTTACGTAATGCCCGTGCCTATTTTGTAGACACAGCAGGGCGAAACGCTGACGTACTTTTGCTTGGGCGCTTTATGGATACCTTAATGGATATTCGTCTTGATGCCGCTCCTGCCGCCTCTGTTGGCGGACTCCTCACAAAAGTACGGGAATTTGAATACGTACGTGAATTTTTAGGCTCAAGCACACTGATCGCCCTGCTTGATTTCCCATTCATTATACTCTTTCTTTTCTTAATTTTTATGCTTGGTGGCTGGATAGTACTTGTGCCTTTGTGCACCATACCTATCATGCTAATTTTTGCTTTTATGGTGCAATTGCCTTTTGAGCAGTCCACCCGACAACAATTAAAAGATTCCATGAAGAAAAATGCTTTGCTTGGTGAAATGGCAGCAGGCTTTGAAACCATACGTGCAACACGTCTTAGCGCCGCCCTTACTCGACGTTGGGATATTCTTGTCGATCAAGCCGCAAACTCCACCGTGAAAGCTCGCTTTTTGGGAGTACTTACTGCCCATAGTAGTATGCTGATTAATTCCATATTGTCAGTAGTATTAGTAGTTTGCGGCGTATACCGCATTTCTGCTGGTCAAATGAGTATGGGGGGACTTATTGCGTGCGTCATTTTACAGGGACGTTGCATGGCGCCACTTTCAAGTTTAGTGAATGTTATTGGCAATTTACATAAAGCACTTATAGGACTCAAGTCCATGCGAGCGCTCATGGATTTACCACGTGAAAACCCCAATGTCGCACAAGAAGATTTTTATGACACGGATTATATAGAAACTAATTCCACACATGAAATGCCAACATTTGATACCAACACGCAAGCATTACTCCCCCATGAAAATCTTCCTGCAAAGCTCAATTCTAATGAACTCACACTTTTAAAGAATGCTCCCCTTAGACGGGCTCTTCCTGTGGATATACGTTTTGAAGATGTTGCCTTTCGTTACCCAGGACAGGACGTCCTCACCTTGGCGCTTTCTGGTTTGAATCTCTGTATTAAACGTGGAGAACGTGTGGGCATTATTGGCCCCACAGGTTCAGGTAAATCCACATTAGCACGCCTCGCTTCGGGTTTATTTTTACCCACGGACGGGCGCATTTTACTGGGAACAGTTGATATACGCCGTGCACCCATGCGTGCTATACGCCAAAATTTGGGAATTTTGCCCCAACAAGTGGTTCTATTCAGCGGGACAATACGATCAAATATTTGTGATGCATGGCCAGAAGACGTTCCCTTAACAGAAGAAGCCTTGACTCAATTAGCCGAATTATGTGGCGTTATGGATTTTGCTCGTATGCACCCACTAGGCCTTGATATGCCCATAGGGGAACACGGAACAGGACTTTCGGGCGGTCAAGCACAGTCACTCGCTTTAGCTCGTGCGCTGGCTGGTAATCCCGATACCATTATTCTCGATGAACCCACGAGTAATTTAGATAATGCCAGTGAAGCTCGTTTACAAGAACGCCTCAGCTCTTATTTTGTCGGTAAAACACTTATTATCCTTACACACCGCACATCAATGTTACGTCTTGTGGATAGGGTCATTGTCATGGAATCTGGGCGTATCACTAAAGACGGCCCTTTGCATGAGGTAGTAAAATTCGCATGAAAAATTCCACAAAGAAAACTTTAGATAATTTACGCGGCAAACTTTCAGAAAAAGCGACACTACTTCGCCATTTTTTCCGTGGTGAACCTTCTTTGAGTTCTCAAACAGACACAGCACTTAGCAATCTCGCCTCTAACTCTTCTCCACGAAAGCAAGCACTGGTGCGTGGCGTGAGTATTCGTTCTGTGCGATTAGTTTGGATAACCTTTGCTTCTTTATTTTTTCTTTTCCTATGGGCAGCTTTTGCCAATCTCGACGTTATTGTTCGAGGTTCGGGGCAAGTTGTTCCCTCCCAACGAGTTCAACAGCTGCAAAACCTTGAAGGTGGTATTTTGCGTGAAATCCTTGTTTATGAAGGACAAAGCGTCGAGCAAGGCGATCTTTTAGCACGTATTGATAACGAATCCGCTGGCAGCCAATACCGTGAAGCCATGGTGCGTAGCCTCGATCACCAAGCGAGTATTGCTCGACTGCAAGCATTAATCGACGACGCAGAACCTCTTTACCCTCCTGAAGTACTTGCGAACTCTAGTCTCGTGACACGACATACTAATATTTTAGACGCCATGCGTGCACAGCTAAATTCTGAACTTAATGTGCTTGAATTACAAGTGGACGCTCGCAAACATGAGGCCGCAGAATTAGAAGCCCGTAAAAAGCACTTAGCTTCTGGTTTGAAAATAGCACAAGAACAACGTAGATTAGCCGCAAAAGCCTTGGCAGAAAAGGCATATTCAGCATTGGACTTTTTGAATCTTGAACAGCGTGTCCTTGATTTAGATATGGAAATCACCGCCCTTGAGCATTCTATACCTCGTTTACATATTGAAGCTCAAGAAATGCAAGAGCGTATTACCCAGCTCAAAGCCGAAAATACGTCACAAAATAGTCAAGAAATTGGTGAAATTCAAGCACGTCTTGTTTCTCTTCAAGAGCTTCTCAAAGCTGGTAGTGATAAAGTTCGGCGCACAGAAATGCACTCCCCTGTCCGAGGTATCATCAAACGTATTTATACCAGCACTGTGGGCGGAGTGGTTGCACCAGGCTCTACCATTATGGATATTGTACCCATTGACGAATCCCTCATTATTGAAGCACGTTTTAGTCCCGCAGATATTGGTTTTCTGTACCCTGGCCTCAAAGCCATAGTTCGCCTAACAGCCTATGATTTTGCTGTCTATGGTAGTATGGAAGCCCGAGTAGAGCAAATCAGCGCAGACACCTTGGAAAATAGTCAAGGTGAAGTTTTTTATAATGTAAAAGTTCGCACCACGCATTCTACCCTCAATAATCAAGGCGAGAAGTTGCCGATTATGGCAGGCATGCAAGCAGAAGTTGATGTAATGACGGGCAAAAAAACAGTGCTTAATTATATACTAAAACCTCTACTCAAAGTGCGAGATCGTGCATTCCGTGAACAATAGACTCTTTTTATTCTAGAAACTTTGCAAGACCCTTTTTTCCTAGGGAAACCACAAGCATATAGTACTCATATTCAAAAGTATTTCCCAATATTAAAGGAAAACGCCGCAAGAGCATTAAGGAAGGAACTTTATGGATAAAAAGCAACGCATCTTTACAAAGCAACGGCTTATCCTTTTTTTTGTAGGCATATTAATTACGCTCTGTGTGTTTTTTCTTTATACAATGCAAACATCTTTCTTGCGTCAGGGTGATCGCTATATTTATGATACATTTCTGCGTGCATCTGGCGGAGGAAAACCTGCTGCTGCACCTGCTATCGTTGATATTGACGAAGCAAGTTTACGCCAATACGGACAATGGCCTTGGCCTAGACACCTTATGGCACGTCTCATACGAAAAATAACAGAAAGCGGAGCTGCTTCCATTGGGCTCGATATAATGCTCGCCGAGCCTGACAGGTCATCCCCTGTTCACTTACAAAGCTCATTACGTGAGGGCTTTGACGTTGATGTAGCTTTCACTGGTTTACCTCAATTTTTATATGATAATGACAAACTCCTTTCAACCATTCTCCGCCAAACACCAACCGTTCTTGGTTTTTACGTTCAGTTTGAAGAAGAAGGCTTTACACCTCTTCCAAAATCCTTGCCCCGTAATGAAGGTCTTATGGATCGCATACCTGAAAATGCCATTCCACCTCGAGACAGTATTTTACATGGCACGGGTGTAACCTTACCTTTACCAGTTTTGCTTGATTCAGCTCCCATAGCTATGCTTAATGTTGCCCCCGACCCCGACGGTATTGTACGAGCTATCCCCCTAGTACTTATGGTGAAAAACCGTGTTTTTCCAACGCTTGGCCTGCGTACTTTAATGCGAGCTCTCGGGACAAAAAACCTTGTACTTGAAGGAGGAGTTGATGGATTACGTGCGGTGCATATGGGAAAATATCGCATTCCTGTCTCCCCTGAGGGGCTTTATAATATTCCTTTCCGTGGGCCACGAGGCGTCTACCCTTATTTTAGCGCAAAAGATATTTTAGAGGACAAAATACCTGCCTCTGAACTTGCAGGCCGTGTCTTACTTATGGGAACATCCGCACCAGGCTTACTTGATATTCGAGCAACCCCTTTTGATCCCATTTACCCAGGTGTGGAAAGTCACGCTACTGTGGTAGACGCTATTTTATCAAAGCGTAGTATTGAAGTGCCACCATGGAGACCTGGGGCGCAAATATTTAGTATTTTACTCATGGGCATTCTGGCTACGTTCGCATTTGGTTTTGCTCCTGCCTTTATTTACATTCCACTTTTTGCCGCATTAAGTGGAGGAAGTTTATTCACTTCTTGGTATATTTTCCAAAAAGGTATGTTTATTTCTCCACTCTGTACTTTAATAACAGTGGTGGCACTCATGATTTCTCTGCTTGGTGTGCGTTTTTGGCAAGAATCACAACAAAAAAGACAATTAAGAAAAGCCTTTAGTCGCTATGTTTCCCCTGAAATGGTGAATCGCATTGTAGACAGAGGAGAGGTTGTGCTTGCAGGTGAAGAACGTGAAGTTACTTTAATTTTTACAGATATTCGAGGATTTACGACATTATCTGAAAAACTTGAACCAGCTCAAATGGTGGCTGTACTTAACCGCTATTTCACCCCCATGACAGGGCTTATCTACGGCACACACGGCACAGTTGATAAATTTATCGGCGATGCTATTATGGCTTTTTGGAACGCACCACTTGATGTTCCTCAACACGAACTCAAGGGAGTGCAAACAGCGCTTGATATGCACCTTGCCCTAGACAAGCTCAATATAGAACTCCAAGCAGACTATGGCATTAATTTGACCATAGGAGCAGGGGTACATACAGGTAAAGTATATGTTGGAAACATGGGGAGTGAAGAATTATTAGATTATACCTGTATCGGCGACACAGTGAACTTGAGCTCACGCCTTGAAGGCCTATGCCCGCAGTACGGCGTCAAGGTCGTGGTGAGCACCATAACGGCTGATCGTTGCATGGAATTTGCCAACACATCAGAAAACACAGATGATATCCCTTTCTTTCTTCCCCTTGATTTTATTCGGGTAAAAGGAAAAACAGAACCCGTAGGTATTTGCACCCCCATTCGAGCCTATGAAGCGCTACAGCGAAAAGAAGAGCTTACGGCATTTACCGATGCAAGAGAAATTTATATTACAGGTGATTTCAACAGGGCGTCAGAGCTATTTTCAACACTTGTGAGCCAATTTCCCGATATTTCACTCTATCAAATATACGCAGAACGCAGCGAGAATCTAGCGAAAAACCCACCAGAAAACTGGGATGGTGTCTGGAATTTTACAAAAAAATAATAGAATAATAGCACAAGAACTAAGCCGCTCACTCATTAATACACAGCCCTCTTTTTGTCTTGTGTTTATAGTGGTATCCCCCTAGAAACCTAAAAAATACAGTGTTGACAGTTTATAGTAAAAACACTATTCAAAACACATACGTGCTTCAAAAAAATGATATAGAGCATTTTTATATCAAAACCATACAAAAAGGACTTACCATGTATAAACATCTTAAATCTGCGACTCTCTTAATTTGTGCGCTCTGTGTCTTGAGCTTATCCGCTTGTGATTCAGGAAAAGCAATAGCTGTTGTTGATGCTAATACCATTCTTAGCACAGGGCCACACGCTCAAGCAGCAGAAGAAGAAATCAACAAAGCACAAGCTATTTATCAATA
>CAMQVJ010000052.1 GCA_947038175.1 uncultured Desulfovibrio sp. | reverse complement strand
CAATTTTCTCTGAAAAACCTCATTATAACGAAGCTTTTATTTCATTGCCAAGTTCATAGAATTGGATTATATATTACTGAAGAAAATCAATTTCATTTTGGAGGAAGTCATGCCCTTAATAGGACCAAAAGCAATGTTTGAGCGTGCTTATGCTGAGTCGTATGCCGTCGGAGCGTTTAATGTTAATAATATGGAAATCATCCAAGGCATTGTGCAAGCCGCATCAGAGGAAAACGCCCCTGTAATATTACAGGTTTCTGCTGGAGCTCGCAAATACGCAGGACAACCTTATATCATGAAACTCGTAGAAGCGGCTCTTATGGAGAGCGATTTACCAGTTGTTATTCACCTTGATCACGGCGCAGATTTTGAAATTTGCAAAGCCTGTATTGATGGTGGTTTCACCTCTGTTATGTATGATGGTTCACACCTTCCTTTTGACGAAAATATCGCCATTACAAAGCAAGTTGTAGAATACGCTCATGAACGTGGCGTTTGGGTTGAGGCAGAGCTTGGTAAGCTTGCAGGAGTTGAGGAACACGTTTCTAATGAAGTGAGTGTTTATACTGACCCTGACCAAGCTGTTGAATTTGTTGAGCGTAGTGGTTGTGACTCTCTTGCTATTGCAATAGGAACAAGCCATGGCGCTTATAAGTTTACGGGTGCGGCCTCTTTAGATTTTGCACGCCTTGAAACTATTTCTCGTCTTTTGCCTAAATATCCTCTTGTTCTTCATGGTGCGTCTAGCGTGCCTCAAGAATTTGTAGAAATGGCGAATAAATACGGCGCAAAACTTGGCGCTGCTAAGGGTATTCCTGAAGATATGCTACGCCAAGCTACACGCTCTGGTGTTTGCAAAATTAATATCGATTCTGATATTCGTCTTGCAATGACTGCGTATATTCGTCGTCAACTCGCTGAAACTCCTGAAGAGTTTGACCCTCGTTCTTACTTGAAGCCTGCTCGTGAAGCTGTTCGCCTTATGGTGCAGCACAAGATTAAAAATGTGCTTGGTTGTTCAGGAAAAGCTTAATTATTTCTTTTCAAAAAACGTAGATATGGGCTTGTGTTTTCTCTATGGAATACTTTAGAGAGAGTGTAGCCCCTATTAAGCGTTGTAAATTTATATATTCCTATCTTATGGAGGAACTAAATGGCTATTCAGAAACTTGCTATTAATGGTTTTGGGCGTATTGGGCGCTATCTTGTAAGACTTCTTGTGGAAGCTAAAGATGTTGAACTTGTAGCTATTAACGCTCGTGCAGATAATGAAGCGCTTGCACATCTTCTTAAATACGATTCAACTCATGGGCATTTTCCTTTCCCTGTTGAAGCTGTTGAAGATGGGCTTATGATTAATGGTCGCCTTGTGAAAGTAACAAGAGACGCTGTTGGCGAATGGAAATGGGGCGAAATGGGCATTGATTTAGTTGTGGAAACCACAGGTAAAATCAAAGACAAAGAAGCCAATATGGCGCATATCGCTTGTGGCGCTAAGAAAGTTGTTGTGAGCGCACCTGCTCCTGGTGCTGATGCTACTATCGTTATGGGCGTGAACCAAGACGATTATAAGCCAAGCCATCAGGTTATCTCTGCCGCTTCTTGTACAACAAACTGCCTTGCACCTGCGACTAAAGCGCTTGACCAAGCATTTGGTATTGAACATGGCCTTATGACCACTATCCACTCTTACACCATGAGCCAACGTATTTTAGACGGTTCTCATAAAGATTTGCGTAGAGCTCGCTCTTGTGCGGTTTCTATGATTCCAACCACTACGGGTGCTGCTCGTGCAATTGGGCTTGTTTATCCAAAGCTCAAGGGCAAAGTGGACGGCATGGCTATCCGTGTACCAACACCAAACGTAAGCCTTGTGGACTTTACTTGTAATCTTGCAAAAGACGCAAGCGTGGAAGAAATCAACGCAGTGCTTAAAGCTGCTGCTGACGGTTCTATGAAAGACACTCTCGGCTATACCAATGAGCCACTTGTTTCTGTTGACTTTAATGGCTCAACTTTTGGCGGTGTTGTGGATTCTTCCCTGACTGCTGTGCTTGGTGGTAATCTTGTAAAGATTATTATTTGGTATGACAACGAATCAGGCTTTACAAATCAGCTTACACGCCTTATCCACATGGTTGCAAAAAGCATGTAGTTTTATTGATAAAGTTTTTGCTCTAAGTTTTAGTATGGGCTTTCTCTTTTTTGAGGAAGCCTTTTTTTTTGAAAAATTCAAAAAATCGTACATAATCAACTCATAACTCATCATAAAAAATAACAAGATAATCTTCTTAAAACAAAAAACCACCTTAATTAAAAAGTAAGGTGGTTTCTCATAAATTGTACGTATAAAAAATCAAAAAAACGTGGAGCTTGCCTACCCAAATGTGTGGGCTTGCCTAGTAAAAGGGCGACACCGTCGTTTACGTTTGCGAGGTACGAGCAAAAAATGTGGGGGTTTGCCTACTCAAAGGGCGGCACTGTCGTTTACGTTTGCGAGGTACGAGTAAAAAATGTGGGGGTTTGGGGGAGTTCAACTCCCCCAACAAAATAAAAACAAAATAAAAACAAAATAAAAATCCTAGGTAAGTTTCACACTAAAGTTCTTCACAAAAGCGATGGATTCTTCAGGAGTTCTGACGCTTCCTAGTATTTGGGCATTGAGTAAGGCATCACGAATGGCGCCGATTTTTGGCCCAGGAGCAAGGTTTGTGTGTTCCATAATTTCATTACCATTGAGTAGGGGTTCTAGCATGGCAAGCGGTTTGTCACCACGCTCCATGTATTTGAGATTATGGTTAAAGTTTGTATAGTTGCCATCGGTAGTGGCTTCAATGCTTGCTCTGCTCAGTTCGATAATTCTGTCTGTGTCTGGCATTTCCAAGAATTGTCGAATCCCTCTATCGGTCATCATTGATTGGAATCGAACGTGGTTTCTTACGACATTTCCGATAATTTCGATATCTTCAGCGTCAAAGTAAAAGCGGCGTAGTATTTTACGAGTCATACTCGCACCGATGCGGTGATACTGGAAGAAATACCAGCGCCCATCAAAGTGTTCTGCCGTAAAGCTTTTGCCTACTTGGTGGAAGAGGGTAGCGACAACGCCAATCCAGTCATGGTGCAGTCTTTCTTCGGGGTAATGTTTCATACAGCGAATGACATGGCTAAATACGGTTTCTTCTTCAAGGCTTGAGCGGTTTATGTTTTGTTTTAGTTTGGTCAGCACCGCAATTTCAGGGATAAGCCCGTAAAGTATGGTTGATTCTTCTAAAAGCTCGATGAATTTCCACATGGATTCAGCAGAAACAACACGCCATTCTTCCATAAAAACTTTAGCAGAAACATAGTCAACAATTTTACTTGAACTTTGAACGATAGCAACCCATGTATTTGTTTCAATAGGAAGCTCGTAGTTTGCTGCCATGCGCAGTGCACTAATAGCTAAGGAATAATTGCGTTGCAAAGTAAAAACGGGAATGCCTGCAAGTTTGATACTACCGCAAGCTCTATCACAAAAAGCGCTGTCAGAGTCAGTAGAATCATAAACACCTGTCACAGCTTCGTAGGTTTGCTTATTTGCTCCCTGTAACTCACAGAGCATCTTACCCGTGATTCGTGTCACTCCAAGCTCAGGAGAAGCGCAGGTGTTGATATTGGAAGGGTAGAAGCGATATGTATAGCCTGATTCTTCATCAATAAGAACAGCAAGCTCATCGTTGCTGCTTTCTTCAAGATTAGCAAAAAGCTTTGTCAATGTTTCATAATCCGTTGCGCAAGCAATGGCTATTTCTTTTTTAGCTGTATTGCCTTGAATTTCTCTTTGTAAATTAGGGCTCACTACATAAGCATCATAACCATTTCTCATGATTGTTTTACAGATACTTTTTGCATTATTTATAGGCATAGATTTCTCCCTGCGGAATTTTATATGTCAAAATAACATAAGTTTATAGTTATCACAAGTTCTAAAAAAGTGAAATTCAGAATAGAGGCTTTTCTTTTTTTTATTTTTATTTGAGAGGCTTTGCCTCTCGCTCTGCTCTCTATTTCAGTATTTGTTCGTACCTCACAAACTGAAATGACCTATGGTCGCCCGTTGGGTAGGATACTCTCCACCAAAGGACATGATGTCCTTTGGAAACCTCGTATGTCAGAGACGGCTAAAGCGTTTGCGTTTATGGGGAATGGGCAAACATGATGTCCTGGAAACCTCATATGCAGAGACGACTAACGGCGTTTGCGTTTATGGGGAATGGGTAAACAAGTAAATAGAGAACCAAGGAAAAAAGGGGGTGGCACTCTTAGAAAAGTGAAATTCAGAATAGAGTAAAAGTCCCTAGTATCTTTTTTGAAAATATTATATATTCTTGTCAAGAGTTTGGGCGTATTGTTCATGCATGGGGTATTCTGCTCTAGCAAGAACAAGCCCACTCTTACGATTAAAACACTAAAACGCAATCGACCACCCTCTTTGGGTGATATATTTTTGAGAGGCTCCATGATACAAGCTGATATCCACACACATACTCACTATTTTCACGGAAGAAATACCGTTGAGGAAATGTATAAATCTGCCCAAAAGAAGAACCTAAAGTATTACGGTTTTTCAGAACATACGCCACTACCAGATGATTTTTCCTGTCTACTATACCGTAAGGGGGATATGCATAAAGCCTTTGCGGACTATGCCTGTGACGTGGTGAACCTCAAGAACAAGGCGACTCGAGCGGCACTCATTTATCCAGAGGATAGCTGGCCCACTGTTTTGTTTGGTATGGAACTAGATTTCACACCCAAACACTTAGAATATATGGATACACTCATTGAATCGCACCCTTTTGACTATATCATAGGCACAGTGCATTTCATCGATAGTCAAAGCATAGCCTTGTGGGATCACAGCAGCGCATCTAAGGAAGAAACATTTCTTTTCTTTGAACAATATTATCAGAAGATTGCGGAACTTGCTAAATGGGGCAAGGCGGATATTATAGCACACCCCGACTTTGTGAAAATACATTGTGTGAAAGATTTTGCAGAATGGCTTGAGACAAAGCATGCCCAAAATTGCGTAGAGCAAGCACTTTACGAAGTTCGTGCAGCGGGTATGGTGCTTGAAGTTTCCACAGGTGGACTCAAAAAAACATGCAAGGAAATTCACCCTGCACCACGTATTATGGAAATAGCCGCAAAATTAGGACTAGCAATTAGTTTTTCCTCAGACTCACATAATACAGAAACAGTTGCCTATGCCTTTGATGAACTTGCGCAATTTGCCTCTAGCTATGGATATAAACAACACGTTATCTTTGAGAAAAGAATACCAAAAATTTTGGATTTCTAAACAGTTCTAAGCCTAATGATTGGAAATCGTCGGCTTGCTAAAATTCCATTCTTATTTCTTGAGTGCCTCAAAATAAGAAAGCATGGGAATATTGTTTTTTCGAGCATCAACGTAAGCCATCAAGTACTCTTTATACGTGAGATCATTCCCAAAAACGGGGTATATTGTTTCTTCTGTGAGATATTTAATATTATAGTGCTTAATGAAAAAAGGATGCACAGGCAAAAAATAGTCACTACCACACGTTACTAGGGGAGCGTTCACTTCTGGGCGAAGTATTTGATAACCAAGTTCTTGCAGAATGATATTTGCCACTAAAAATAAAAGTGAATGCGCTGGGTGGTTAGGAGTAGTGAAAAGCCGTTCCTCTGTCCATCTATTTTTAATAAATTCAAGTATTTTAGACCTTCCAAAATACTCCTTTTCATATTCACGTTGCATGTCTTCTTGTTTCTTCGCTTCTAGATCGAGTATCTCAGAGAAGTCAGCACGCATAGCAATATCTACTATTTCGCTCAACTCTAAGCCCTTCTCAATCAAACTTTCTACATAGGTATCAAGCCATAAGTTGTTGCCATCGGGTGCCCATTTTGCCGTTGGCCATAAATCAAAATTAGTAATATTAGGGAAACAAATAGCTTTGGCATGTTTTGGGAGCCTTGAGAGTAATACCTTTGTAGACAAGTCGCCCCAGCTATCGTCTAATTTCTGATAAAGTAATAAGTCACAATTTTCAATTTTCCCTGCAGGTATCGGTGTTTTATGAAAATTAACATAATGTCTAGCGTCCCATTCTTTCAAAAAAACAGGATGCTGCCTGAACATACGCATAAGAACATCGCCCTGGCAGTTCGCAGATAAAACACAACGTTTCCTACGTATCTTTGCTATTCTTAGAAGCCTATTAAATCCACTTAAAATAAAACGTATCATACATATTTACCTATTCCTAGAGGATTTCAACCCAATTAGAAGCCATATATCTCACAACAAGCAAGGCAGTCCTTACTTCCACTTTTGACTTGGCTTTATTAGGCATGATATTTCGATTGCTTTGTCTTGCAAAATTTTTGTAAAAACTTCAAAATCAGCATTAATGGCCATTTCTGCAAGTGGCAATTAATTATTTATTATCTCAGCAGGAGCCATCAAAAGTAATGCAGATAGAATCAGTGAATAAAATTTAGACATAAAGCTTTTTAATTATGATATTTCACTATGTTTTCAATAGAGAGCTTTGCTCTCATTTTTTATAAATTTTTTATATTTTTATATCAGTAAAAAATACTGATACGCATACATGCTATATATTCCATGTATGCAGACATTTGCTTTCAATAATATAAGAGTATGGCTATCGCAAGTTTTAAAAAGGTGAAATCATTGAATACAATAAAAGCACCTAGTTTCCTTCTCAAATTCCATTCTTATTTCTTGAGTGCCTCAAAATAAGAAAGCATGGGAATATTGTTTTTTCGAGCATCAACGTAAGCCATCAAGTACTCTTTATACGTAAGCTCGTTCCCAAAAACAGGGTATTTTGTTTCTTCTGTGAGGTATTTAATCTTATAATGCTTAATGAAAAAAGGATGCACAGGTAAAAAATATTCCCTATCGCACGTCATTAAGGGAGCGTTCACTTCTGGGCGAAGCATTTGGTAACCAAATTCTTGCAGAATGATATTTGCCACTAAAAATAAAAGAGAATGCGCTGGGTGATTAGGAGTAGTAAAAAGCCATTCCTCTGTCCATCTGTTTTCAATAAACTCAAGTATTTTAGACCTTCCAAAATATTCTTTCTCATACTCATACCGCATATTATCTTTTCTTTTCGCTTTTAGATCGAGTATCTCAGAGAAGTCAGCACGCATAGCAAGGTACACGATTTCACTAAACTCTAAGCCCTTCTCAATTAAGCTTTCTAAATAGGTATCAAGCCATAAATTGTAGGCATCAGGTGCCCATTTTGCCGTTGGCCATAAATCAAAGTTAGACATATTCGGCAAACAAATAGCTCTGGCATGCTTAGGGAGTCTGGATAGTAGGACCTTTGTCGACAAGTCGCCCCAGCTATCGCCTAATTTCTGATAAATCAATAAGTCACAATTTTCAATTTTCCCATCAGGTATCGGGGTTTTATGAAAATTAACATAATAGTCAACTTCCCATTCTTGTAAAAAAACAGGATGCTTCTTGAGCATATGCATAAAAATATCGCCCTGACAGTTCGCAGATAAAACACAGCGCTTCATACTATTACCTAGTCCTATAAGATTACTCTACCCACTTAGAAGCTACATAGCGAGGCAATTCGGTAATTCTTTGCGTCGCAACAAGTTCAAGTTTCCCTGACATGGCACTACGTACATCGGTGCCTCTACCGACAAAGTGCCTTTCAAGGTAACGCATTTTTGCGATATATTGAAAATGCTCATTTTGTACAGGTAAAATCTCAAGCTCAATGGAATAGGGATCAATCTCCACATAGCTCACAATCACCACGCCACTGCTTGCTTCCACCTTTGGTTTCGCTTTACTAGGCATTATATTTTGATTGCTTTTTCTTACAAAATTTTTCGCAAAAATTTCAAGTTCTGCATATGCAGCCATTTCAGCAGGGCTTGATTGAGAAGCCTTCTTTTCTTTTCCCTCCTGCGTATTTTGGGCTGTATTTTTATGCGCTTCGGAGCGTTCAGCTACAAGCTCACCTTGAAAAGAACGTTCTCTTGTGTTTGGCATTTCTGCCATTTCTGCCATTTCCGTATGAGGCAATGAATTATTCTTTTGTTCGGCACAAGCAGAAAAAAGTAGAGCAGAAAGAAGAACACAATAAATCTTAGACATAAACCCTCTCAATTATAAAAACTTTTCTAGGTTAGCATAGGCGACTGCACCCATTCTTTAAAAAACTTTTCCGCTTCGTATCAATAAAAAAACCAAGCACACAGAAAATATATTATTATTGTGCGCGCAGGGCTAATCAAAACTAGATGGCTTTAGGTCGGCTTTTTGCAAAAAATAAAACAAAATACGAAAGATAAAAAATCAGAGAGATGTTTCTAAAGAGATGTTTTTTTGCATATTCCCCAGAGACATATTTGTTCAGAGACTTATTCTTTCAGAAGCATATTTATGGAAAAACCATTCTATTGTGTGACAATAAAATGGTTTAGAAAAAAAAGGTTCGGTAAAAATACCGAACCCCTAAAAACTAATTATTCACCAAGAACGACTTCAACACGGCGGTTAAGGGAACGTCCATCAGGAGTTCTGTTATCATACTTGTCAGATTCACCCATGCCCACAGCTTTAATTCTGTTAGCAGGGATACCTTTTTTGACAAGGTATGCTTTTACAGAATCCGCACGGCGCTTAGAAAGCTGTTGGTTGTATTCGCTTGGGCCTGTGCTATCTGTCCACCCTTGTAAGGTAAGTACGGAAGGTTCGGCATCAAGAAGAGTAAGCACTTCATCCAAAATACCTTGTGACTTAACATTGACCGCAGCAGAATCAAAAGCAAAATTTATACCACGAAGAAGGAGAGCATCCCTCATGAGGTCATCATAAAAAACATCTTCTACAAACTGTTCAAGAGCTTCTTGATCTTCATAAAGATCCGCAGCATTCACCATAATGGTGCAAGAATTAAGCGCTGCTATTTCCTCAAGAATTTCTTGTCCTTTTGGGGTGTCGGCAAAAGAAATAATATGGAAGCAAAGGCCTGGTTGTGTCTTTGCAAGAACTTCTGCTTCTCTGACAGGGCTGTAGTTCTCGTTATTATGGCCGTCACTCAAAATAATAATAGCAGTGGAGCGTTCCATCGCTCTATAATCATCAGCAAAGCTATTAATCTTATCACCTAAAAGTGTTTGACGAAAAAGCAAGCCAAAGGTTGTCCCCATGTCTTCAATCTTCTCACCCATAGCGGCTCTATTCCATTCACCATAAGGGATAAAGGAAGCATCAGACGTCGTATGCATACTTGCCTTATAACCAAGATCAGGAATAGCGTTGTTCATTCTGAGAAGAATATCTTTAGCTACCTTTATCTTGGATTTCCTTACAGTATCTTCTTTCCCTATCATAGATTGAGAATAATCAAGTAAAAAATCAAAGCTATTTATTGAACGCACAAGCTCAGACGCTTGTGAGACAGGGCTTAAACCAATAACCATTAGAGCGGCAATAAACAGAGAACGAAGTTTCATATGACCCCCAACATTATATAGAAATAAAGACACTTCAAGTCATTTTCGAATAAAGTGTATAATCATTTATAGGCGTTGACAAGTAAAAAGATGGATAAACTAAATATGATACGAACGGATTGAATGAAAGTGTTCTATTCGTAACAATATGAAAACAGCAAAAAGGCTAAAAAAAAATGGCAGAAAATAAAAATTTTCTGCCAAAACTTACGCCATATAAATCTAAAGAATTATACGCAACCAGTAGGTTTAGGAAGTCCTGCCATTTTGCAAGCGCCTTTACCTGGACCTGATGGGAACAATTCATAAACTTCTTTCAATTTATAGCCTGTATTCTTAGAAAGAATACGAACCATAGGAGCAATACCGTTTTTACGGTAGTAATCTTGAAGGAAGTCAAGGATTTTTTGGTGATCTTCATTTAGATCGGAAATGCCTTCGGAATCTTTAACATAATCCAACCATTCTGGGCACCAGTCATCGAAACGAAGAAGAAAGCCGTCTTCATCAACTTCAAAAGATCTGCCTTTGTAAGAAACTTCAGCCATGGAGTCCTCCTTGGACAATTTGCGCAATTAGCGTTAAGGCGTTTGGATATCCAAAAGCCATGAAAAACCTATGAGAATCGAAGTGGTATATTTCAACCAATTTATAAGCCATACACCCTAATACGAATATTAAGATATGCGACTCATTATTTTTAATGTTACGTAAAACGTATTATTTGAAACTTTCGACCCATACTCAAAATAAAGGCGTTAGAGCTTATTCTAACTCCTCTTGCTTTTTATATATAAGTAATATTTGTCAGTCTGTAAAGTGTTTTTGAAAAAATAGTGGGTTTTATTATCGAGCACGTTTGGTACGTGTGATAAAGTAACTACTTAGCTTTATATTCATCTTCAATATGTACCGTTTCAGTAACCCAATATCGAAGAGTACAGCCCTCTTTTATCACTTGAATAAGCCTTTGCTCCGCTTCTTTTTCCAAAGGACGGATACGAATGAATACGTCGTGTGCAGCGCCATCTTGTTTTTGTCTACCTGTAAGGATAGACGTAATTCTTCCGCCTTCCTGACGAAGAAGAGAAAGAATAGGACGCAAAGAGCCTGGCTCATCTGAAACTTCTAAGGCAAGCTGTATGCCACCTTTACGGACACCTGTAATTTCCACAAGCACATTAAAAATATCATGCTCGGTGATCATACCAACAAGGTGGTCTTCGTCATCAACAACAGGTAAGCCCGTGAGCCTATGTTCTTGCATAAGAAGGGCAACTTGTTCAATTGTGTTTCCTTGATTGACGCATATAGGATTCGCAGTCATAATATCTTTGGCTTTAATTTCAGACAAAAGATAATAAACTTCATGCACATCAAGAGATGTCGCTTTTGAAGGGGAAGCGTCTTTAATATCCCTATCCGAAATAATGCCTATCACTTTATTGTTTTCATCAACAATAGGCACACGGCGAATACTAAATTCTTTCATTTGCCTCGAAATTTTAAGCATCGAGGTTTCTTCCGTAGAGGTAATCACATCGTCAGACATCCATTCCCGTATTAACATACGCACTCCTCTCTTAGGCTCTCTTCTATCAAGGTACTATGGCAAATAAAACAATAAGAACATGTATAATAAACCCAACTTCAATATAAAGCTTTTACAAAAAATTTGCAAGTTTTGCTCATTTTGTTACAGCAAAATATTGCAATTAAGCTTCATTTCCCATACAACATTTCTTGAATTTTTTACCGCTACCACAAGAACAAGGGTCGTTTCTTCCTAATTTAGGACCTTCACGACGCACAGGTTCTTTACCATGAACAGTTCCCTCAACATAAAACCACTGATCGCCTTCTTTACGGAAAAAGGCGTCTTCACGCAATTCTTGAGGATAATCACGAACAGTATAATGAGCACAAAAACTCACTTCGCCTGTTTCATCACTATCACCGCCATCTTTAGTGGAAATAATCTCAAGAGACTTCCACTCCATAAGGGATGACCATTCTTCAACCTGTTCAGCGCTTGCATCTTCACGGAATTCAGGGTGTGAACTATCGGATAAAAAATCGTATTGCTTGGTAGCATGCGCTGTATAACGTGCACGCATCAAAGCTTCTGGGCTTTTTGCTAAAACTTTGCCTTCAATAATCGGCAAACAACAGGAATCGGCTTCTACATTAGAACCACAAGGGCAAAGACTCATAACAGCCTCCAAAATAATTTTTGCCTTCTATCAATATAAAGACAAATGTGTATTTAGCTCAAATACTAAAAAAAATCAACTTTTTTATATTAAGGTTTTTCGATAAAAAAATCAAAAAAGAAAGCTCATCTAATAAATAGAATCGAACTCCCCAAAAAATAAAATAAATTATAAAAATTTATTTCAAAGAAAAATATCAAATGTATATAATCAAAAAATATATATACACAAGTGAAATAAGCATATCAAGAAAACAAAAAATACACCTATCACACTAATAATACTCATATAATTTTATGTTCTATAAATTGATATCAGTAAAAACATGTTCTCTCTTTCAAAAAGAAACGTCCGTATTTTCTTAGGAGAAGCGCTATGAATTGCTCCTGACAAATATTTCTTTCTTGACGAAAATCGTAATTTCTAGTAACGAGTTATAGCTCATAAACCATAACGGGAAATATTATGTTTGAAAGCTTATCAGACCGACTATCTGGTGTATTTCGTACCCTTAGCGGACGAGCACAACTCTCAGAGGACAATATCCAAGATGCCCTCCGTGAGGTGCGTCTTGCGTTGCTTGAGGCGGACGTTAATTTCAAGGTAGTAAAAGAGTTCACAGACGCAGTGCGTGAAAAGGCTCTTGGCACAGAAGTGATGAAGGGTGTAAGCCCAGCTCAACAAGTTATCAAGGTTGTAAACGAAGAACTTGTACGCTTACTTGGCGGAGAAAAAACAGAACTCCAATTACAAGGTAAGCAACCAGCCATTATTCTTATGGCAGGGCTACAAGGTTCAGGTAAGACAACTTCATCGGGTAAGCTTGCTCTTTTGTTGCGCAAACAAAAAATGAAGCCTTACCTTGTTCCTGTGGACATTTATCGTCCAGCAGCTATTGAGCAATTACAGACATTAGCAAAACAGATTGAAATTCCTTGCTTTAATTCTACGCCTGACATGAAGCCTGTTGACATTATTCGACTTGCTATTGAAGACGCAAAAGAGAAGCAGTGCACTGTTCTTATTCTTGACACGGCGGGTCGCCTCCATGTAGATGATACTCTCATGGATGAACTTGTGGCGATTAAGGATTTTGCAAAACCGCAAGAAATTCTGTTTGTGGCAGATGCCATGACAGGTCAAGATGCGGTGACGGTTGCTGAAGCATTCAATCAACGTATTGGTATCACTGGTGTTATCCTTACTAAAATGGACGGTGACGCACGTGGTGGTGCGGCTTTATCTATTAAATCAGTAACGGGTGCTCCTGTTAAATTTGTCGGTATGGGCGAAAAGCTTTCCGAGATGGAAGTTTTTCATCCTGACCGAGTAGCTGGTCGAATTCTTGGCATGGGTGACGTGTTGACGCTTTTAGAAAAAGCGCAAAGCGGCATTGAAGCTGATGAAGCTGAAGCTCTTGCAAAGAAGATGCAGAAGGCAAAATTCGACCTTGAAGATTTTCGCACGCAAATGAAACGCATGCGTTCTATGGGTTCTTTTTCCTCTATCCTTAAGATGATTCCAGGGCTTGGCAATGTTGCAAGCCAGCTTGGAGATATGAAGGGACATGAAAAAGAGCTTGGTAAGACAGAATCCATAATCAATTCCATGACTATGAAAGAGCGTCGTAACCCTGAAATCATTAACCCTTCTCGAAAAGTTCGTATTGCCAATGGTTCTGGGACAAAAGTCCAAGACGTCAATCAACTTTTGCGTCAATTTGAGCAAATGCGTAAAATGATGCAGGGCATGATGGGTTCAAAGGGTGGCGCAGGCATGAAGATGCCTAGTATGAATGGACTTGGTGGAATGGGTGGTCTTCCCGGTGGTTTAGGTGGCATGGGTGGCATGGCTGGACTTGGTGGAATGGGCGGTATGGGTGGACTTGGTGGCATGGGTGGATTCCCAGGTATGCCAAGCCGTTCGACAACGTCTGCCACAAAGAAAAAGCGTGTCAAGGATAGAGATAAAAAGAAAAAGAATAAAAAAAGATAGGATTCACCTATCATTTAATACATAGGAGACAAACATGTCCGTAAAGATCAGACTTACTCGTTCTGGCTGCAAGAAGCTTCCTTTTTACCGTGTGGTAGCAATCAATAGTGGCACTCGCCGTGACGGCCGTCCATTAGAATTCTTGGGTTACTATAACCCTCACACAAAGCCAGCTGAAGTAAAAATTGAAGCTGACAAAGTAGAAGCTTGGATCAAGAAAGGCGCTCAACTTTCTGATACAGTGAAAAGCCTATTAAAAATAAATAGCAAGTAATTTCTTTGGGGCAAAATTTTTTGCCCCAAAATAAAGCTTTTTATTTTACCAACGCAATCTTCCATCTTATTTTAGGGTGGTCTTTTGTGTTTAATATGATTTATCTATTTCAAGACATAAACACTTGATATAATCTTGTTTTACGCATAATATTTTCCATTAATCGTTTCCCAAATTTCCAGCCTTCTAAATTCCCCATATCCCAAAATTTTCTTGCCGTCCAAATTCCCCGTATTCCCAATCTCCAGCCGTCCAAATTCCTCGTATCTCAAATTCCTGCATTATAAATTTCCTCCCCTTAGAGAAAGGGCATATATGCTTTTTCAGGAGGGGGGCTTGGGGGGAACCTCATTTTGTGCTACAAAATGGGGTTCCCCCCAAACAAAAAAACAAAAAATAAAATAAATAAAATAAATAAAATAAATTCTCAAAAAAACAAACAACACTGAGGCGTATATGGAACTAGGATTTTTGCAAGAAATAGTAAGCTTGTTTATACTATCGATTGTTGTTGTTCTTATTTGTTATAAGTTCAAGATACCTACTATAGTTGGCTTGCTTATAACGGGTCTTATTTGTGGTCCATCGGCGCTTGGAGTTGTTGCGAATCATCATGCGGTTGATATTATGGCAGAGGTGGGAGTTGCGTTGCTTCTTTTCACTATTGGAATGGAGCTGTCGGCAAAAGAGCTTGTGCGTATGCGTCGTTCTCTTCTTATTGGTGGTGGTGGGCAGGTTTTTTTAACTGTTGCTGTTGTTGCTTTGTTTTTCTTTCTTATTGTTGGTGGCCAGCAGGCCATTGTTTTTGGTTGCTTGGTGGCACTTTCTTCTACGGCTATTGTGCTGAGTCTTTTCCAGCAGAAGGCACAGACGGAATCGCCACAGGGGCGTGCTTGCCTTAGTATACTTATATTTCAAGATCTTATCATAGTTCCTATGATGCTTCTTTTTCCTTTACTTGTGGGGGATATACATGTCAGCATGTCGGAAGCGCTTGTTTCTGTTGGGCAAGATATCCTTGTTATTGTTGGGATTGTTCTTTTCGGAAAATTCGTACTTCCTAGGTTGATGTTGAGTGTGGTGCGTACAAGAAGCCGAGAGCTTATGCTTATGACCACTCTTGGTTTGTGCCTTGCTATTGCTTTGATCACTGCTTCTATAGGATTGTCTCTTTCTTTGGGGGCATTTATGGCAGGGCTTTTGCTTGCAGAATCAGAGTATAGTTTGAATGTCATGGAGAATGTGCTGCCGTTTAAAGATGTTTTTACTAGTATTTTCTTTATTTCCGTAGGCATGTTGCTTGATTTGAATTTTTTCTTTGCCCATATTCTAACCATTACAAGCATTGCTGTTTTCATTGTGGTTGTTAAGGTAGCTATAATTATTCCTGCTATTTATATGGCTGGTCTGTCTTTGCGCACAGGAATTATCGCAGCGCTGAGCCTTGCGCAAATTGGTGAATTTTCCTTTGTGCTTGCTCGTTCCGCCATGGATTTGAATCTTATGAGTACGACGGATTATCAAACATTTCTTGCGGCAAGCATCATGACTATGAGTGTCACCCCTGTGTTGATATCCTATGCGCCAAGTATTGCAGTGCGAGTGCTGAAGAAGTATAAAATTGCTTCCCCACCAGAAGCGGACGAAGTGGGCGAAAAGGCTGACGGCGTTCAGAATCACATCATTATTATAGGTTTTGGTGTGGGCGGAAAAAGTCTTGCTCAGGTGGCGAAAGATTCGGGCATACCCTATGTTATTTCTGAAATGAACCCCGACACCGTCACCAGATTTAGAGAGACCGAACCTATACGACATGGCGATGCAAGTTATCCGCTTGTGCTTGAACACCTTGGGGTGAGAACTGCACGAGTGCTTGCTATTATGGTGACAGACCCCGTGGGAACTCAGGCTATAATTAGTAATGCCCGAAGCCTCAACCCTGCTCTGCATATTGTTGTGCGTACACGCTTTCTAGGGGAAGTGAAGAATTTACTCGAATTGGGCGCTAACGAGGTTATCCCTGAAGAATTTGAAACTGCTATTGAAGTTTTTGCAAGAGTGCTTAATCATTACCTTATTCCACGCCAAAAGATTGAAAAACATATTTCAAAAATCCGTGAAGGCAGTTATGATATGCTGAGAAAGGCTAATCTTAATGAAACAAGCCTTAATAGTTTGACAAATTCCCTGCCTGATTTACAATTTTCTTCTTATGTCATTGAGGAAAATTCCCTGCTCGATGGGCATATGCTTGGCGATGGAACATTGAGAAGTAAATACAAAGTCACCGTCGCTGGTATACGAAGACACAATGAAAATATAACAAACCTTAGCACAGAAACAGAACTTATAGTAGACGATATTCTTTATTTATTTGGCTCACAAGAAGCACTCCTAGAAGTGCAAGAGGCCTTTGTTGCTCCGAAAAGTGAGTAGTAGAAATGGGGTAGAAATTTTTTGTAGCCTACCATTTTTGCTGGGTGACGATAAATCTTCAAAAAAACAAAAAAACTAAAAACTAAAAACTAAAAACTAAAAACTAAAAATAGGTAAACAAGATGGATAGAATTAGCGTACAAGATATTTCTGTAGGTGACAGCCTTTGTTCTGTTTTTTTAATTTCAGCCGCTAACAAGTCTGAGAGTAAGAACGGGCCTTTTTGGCGCATTGAACTGCGTGACGCTACAGGCACACTTGAAGCAAAAATTTGGAGTCCCCTCAGTCAGCGAGTATCAGATTTAAAAGCAGGTGATTTTGTGGAAGTAAAAGGAAAAACCTCTTTATTTCGAGAGCAAATGCAATTCACAGTAGAAGCTATTCGCCCAGTGGAAGACCCTGAACAGCTTGATATATCTGATTTCTTGCCAACGTCAGCGGTTGAGCCAGCGGAAATTTTGGCGAGTATTGAAGAGCTTGTACAAACAGAATTAACCTACACACCGTGGAAAAATTTTGTAAAATCTGTTCTGAATGACCCTCGAATCCGCACTAAGCTCTTACTTGCCCCTGCTGCAAAATCCGTACACCACGCCTATGCAGGCGGACTTCTTGAACATATGCACTCCGTGGCAGGGATTTGCCTCAAATTTGCTGATCATTATCCTGAACTCGACCGACAAACTCTTTTTGTTGCAGGCCTCTTTCATGATATAGGAAAACTAGAGGAACTTTCTGGCGGATTACTCAATGATTACACTAATGAAGGGCGCTTACTTGGGCATATAGTACAAGGCATTGTTCTACTTAAACCCTATTTTGAAAAATCAAAAGTTGACCCCGTACTCGCCTTACACCTTGAGCACCTTATTCTAAGCCATCACGGTGAACCTGATTTTGGTGCGCCAAAAACCCCCATGACACCAGAAGCTTTTGCCCTACACTATGCCGATAATATCGATGCTAAATTAGCGCAATGTCGAGATATTTTTTCTAATATTCCGCAAATGCCCGTTACGAGAAGCACAACTCAGCTTATACAAAGTCAAAACGATAAAGGCAAAAATCTCTCCCAAAATTCTGCACAAGATTCTTCAAATTCTTCCTTCTCAAATTCCTCTGCCTCCTCTTCCTTCTCCTCTCTAAATGCTCTTAGCTCCGAAGAAATACCGTCACTGGAAAGCGGACAAGGACAACACGATTATACGGACGATCAAGCCCAAAAACTTGCTCAAAATATAGCCCAAGAAGCGGAGTCTGAACTGGAAGGCATGGCATGGTCCCCGTGGGTCAACCTACTAGGCCGCACACTCTGTCGCATGCCGAAAACACCCCAAAGAACAGAAAAAGAAAACAAAAATAAAAAAGTACCAAAAGAAAAACAAGGCTCACTTCTAAACTAGGAATATATATGTTTATCACACTAGAAGGCATGGAAGGCTCAGGCAAAAGCACACTCATAAAAGCCCTACAAAAATTCTTCGAAGAAAAAAACAAAAAAGTGCACATCACAAGAGAACCAGGAGGCAGCGCTCTAGGTAAAAAACTACGTGCCATTATTCTCAACGCAGAAGAAAAAATCTCTCCGCAAGCAGAACTCTTTCTCTTTCTCGCCGACAGAGCCCAGCACATAGAAGACATCATAAAACCTGCCCTCGCTCAAAATGAAATAGTCATCTGCGACAGGTACGTTGACAGCACCATAGCATATCAAGGCTACGGCCGTGGTATAGACATAAACTTACTCGAAACTCTTAACAACACTGCCACAAGCAACCTACTACCAACAATAACCTTTCTACTCGATCTACCACCACAAAAAGGCCTTGAACGTGCAAACAAACGAAATGCACAAGAAAATCTCACACTCTCAGAAGGACGCTTCGAAGCCGAAGAACTCTCCTTTCACTCAAGAATTAGAGAAGGCTTCCTAGAACGTGCAAAACAAAATTCAAAAAGATTTACCATCATCGATGCCACACAAACTCCAAGCCAAGTCGCTCAATCTGCGATAAATAAACTAACTTTTTTAGGATTATAATAGAGAATATTTTTTTTATTTTTTATTTTCTTTTTGTTTTTTTACGAGAGGGGAAACTTTCGAGAAAGTTTCCCCTCTCGTGCTCTCCCTTTCAAAGCTTTTTAATTAAAGAGATATTTTTAATTTTATTTTTCTTTTTGTTTTTTTACGAGAGGAAAAACTTTCGGGAAAGTTTCTCCTCTCGTGCTCTCCTCTTCAAAGCTTTTTAATTAAAAAAATATTTTTAATTAAAAAGCTTTTTTTGTGCTCTCTCTCTCTCTCTCTCTCTCTCTCTCTCTCTCTCTCTCTCTCTCTCTCTCT
>CAMQVJ010000051.1 GCA_947038175.1 uncultured Desulfovibrio sp. | reverse complement strand
CAAAAGCCAAAAGATGCTGATAGTAAAACAGCACCTGCAGCTTCTGCTACACCTGACTCTGAATCTTCAAAAAGTATTTTGCCTCCTGTTGGTTCAAAAGCAACACGAGTGGATCATGGCGAACAAGATGGCACCGCTCCTGCGAGTACCTCACATGTTCGTGTTATTTCTCGCCCTGCGCCAAATGCTGCAAGAGTGATTGAAAAAGCTCCTCCTCGTCCTGCTGGAGAACATCGTGCACCTGGTGGCGCACCTGGTGGTTACCGCCGAGATGGCGGCGGCGCACCTCGCCCTGCTGGTGGCTATAACCGTGAAGGCGGCGCACCGCGTCCTGGTGGTTATAACAGTGGCGCACCACGTCCTGCTGGTGGCTACAACAGTGGCGCACCACGTCCTGCTGGTGGCTACAATAATGGCGCACCACGTCCTGCTGGTGGCTATAATAACGGCGCACCACGCCCTCCTCATGATAAGGATGCTCCACCAAGAGGCCCACGTCCACTTAGACCTGCGGGAGGACCTCCTCGTGTAGGTGGTGATGCTCCTTTACCTCCGCTCGATAACGATCAAAGTCGTAAGAAGCGTAATAAAGGTCGCCGCACAGTAGAATTTGGACAAACGGATACACAAGATAATTTCCGCCGCCGCGCTAATATGCCTGTGGGTGCTGAGGATGACGATAATTTCCGCCATCGCAGATCTCGCAGACCTAAGAAGCAACAACAAGTTCCGCAATCAACTCAACCAATGAAAGCAGCAAAGCGTAAAATTCGTTTTGAAGAAGCTATCAGGGTTGCCGATATTGCACATCAAATGAGTGTTAAGTCAGGCGAAATCATCAAGGCTCTCTTGAACCTTGGTATTATGGCAACGATTAACAACGCTCTTGACTTGGATACAGCGACACTTATTGCCTCTGAATTTGGTTATGAAGTTGACAAAGTTGGTTTCTCTGAAGATAGCTATCTTGTAGTGACTGAAGAAGAAAGCAGCGTTGAAAACCAAAAACCACGTCCGCCTGTTGTTACTATTATGGGTCACGTTGACCATGGTAAAACATCTCTTCTTGATGCTATCCGTAAAACCCATGTTACAACTGGCGAAGCTGGTGGTATCACACAACATATTGGTGCGTACCATGTATCAACAAAACGTGGCGACATTGTATTTTTAGATACACCAGGACACGAAGCGTTTACCGCTATGCGTGCTCGTGGCGCACAGGTTACTGACCTTGTTGTTCTTGTTGTCGCCGCAGATGATGGCGTTATGGAACAAACTCGTGAAGCTATCAACCACTCAAAGGCTGCTGGCGTTCCGATTCTTGTTGCTGTCAACAAAATAGATAAAGAAGGTGCAGATTCTGACCGTGTCCTTAGGGAATTGTCTGAACTTGGATTGCAAGCAGAAGATTGGGGCGGAGATACTGTTGTTGGCTTTGTGTCAGCAAAAACAGGCCAAGGCCTTGATGAATTGCTTGAGCTCATCGCTCTACAAGCAGAAATTTTGGAGCTTACAGCTAACCAAGATAAAGCTGCACGTGGACGCGTTGTCGAAGCGAAACTTGATAAAGGACGTGGCCCTGTGGCAACTGTTCTTATTCAAGAAGGTACTTTGCGCCAAGGTGATGCTTTTGTTTGTGGTGTCTTTGCTGGACGTGTTCGTGCGTTCTTCGATGACCAAGGCCGCAAAATAAAAGAAGCTGGTCCTTCTACTCCTGTTGAAATTCAAGGTTTTGATGGCGTTCCTGAAGCAGGCGAAGAGTTTATTTGTCTTACAGATGAAAAAGCAGCTCGCCGTATTGCAGAAACTCGTGCTGTGAAACAACGTGAACGTGAGCTTGCAAAACAATCTCGTGTTACTTTGGAAACCTTCCTCGCTAGCACACCGTCTGACACCGAAGCGCAAGTTCTTAATCTTGTTCTTAAAGCAGATGTACAAGGCTCACTTGAAGCTATCACTACCGACCTTCATAAACTCAGCACAGATAAAGTGCGTATCACTGTTATTCACAGCGGTGCAGGCGCTATTACTGAAACCGATATTATGCTCGCAGCTGCCTCACATGCCATTATCATTGGCTTCAATGTGCGTCCTACTGCGAAAGTAAAAGACGTTGCTGAACGTGAACTTATAGACATTCGTTTCTACGATATCATCTATAAATTACGTGAAGAAATTAAGAGCGCTATGGCGGGCATGCTCGCTCCTATTAGCCGTGAAGTCTATCTTGGACAAGCAGAAGTTCGCCAACCATTCGGTGTGCCTAAAGTCGGCGTTGTCGCTGGTAGTATGGTAAACGATGGTAAAATCGTTAGAAATAACGGCGTGCGCCTACTTCGTGATGGTGTTGTTGTTTACACAGGTAAGGTCAGTTCCTTACGCCGTGTAAAGGACGATGTGAAGGAAGTAACCAAGGGCTTTGAATGTGGTATTGGACTTGAAAACTTCAATGACATCAAAATCGGCGACGTTATCGAATGCTTTGAAATGGTGGAAGAAGCCGCAACTCTATAATAATATGTTTTCCTCCTCCCTCCTATCCTCTGAAATCAAAGGATAGAAGGACAGGAAATCATTTCCATTGAATATAAAAAAAAATCCTGCTTATGCAGGATTTTTTTGTGTGTAATAGTATTTTTTTTCTTTTTTTTGGGGAGTTGAACTCCCATCTGAGCTCTCTATTTACATATTTACTCGTGCCTCGTAAACGTAAACGACGTTGTCGCCCTTTGGGTAGGCAAACCCCACATTTAGTATTTTTGTAAATAAATTTACAAAAAACACTAATATATCAGGATTTAAAAGGACAGATACCCTTCTCAGTTTCTTTTTATAGCACTTTGTTTATAATAAATCGCAAGTTGGGGATTCAAAAGGGATTCAGGTAGACTTTAATTTCAAGTGCAACACCCTCACAGTCTGTGTTTTTTATAAATAAAGTTTACGAAGATACGCATAAATAAAGTTTATAGAAGACATGCATATATGAGGTTTCCAAAGGACATCATGTCCTTTGGCGGAGGGTTTGGGAGGCAGCGCCTCCCAAATAAAATGGTAGCGCCTCCCTAAAAAATGGCAGCAAAAAAATGGCAGCAAAAAAATGTGTATGTATATTATCTTTTGCGTTTTGCTCGATCCTTTGTTATCCTTTTAGAAAATAAAATAAAGGTCTATTATATGCTTTCTTATCACGATATTGATCCTGTTGCTTTTTCTCTTGGTTCTTTTTTTCAAGTTCACTGGTATGGCATTATGTATATGCTTGCGTTCTTGGCTGGTTGGTTTCTCCTGCGTATACAAGCTGGTAAGCGTGGATCAAAATTCACATCAAATGATGTAGAAGATTTGCTCACATGGTTTATTCTTGGTGTCATTTTAGGTGGGCGTTTAGGGTATATACTTTTTTATGATTTACCTGTTTATTTGAATTCACCCCTTGAGGTCTTCAAGGTTTGGAATGGTGGAATGTCCTTTCATGGTGGATTTTTAGGTGTGCTTACGGTTCTTTTCTTTTGGAGCTGGAAGCATCATAAAAACTTCTTAGATTTGACTGATTTTGTTGCCCCTGTCGTGCCTGTTGGCTTATTCTTTGGGCGTATTGGCAATTTTATTAATGGCGAATTATGGGGCATGCAAACAAGTTTGCCCTGGGCAATGGTGTTCCCGTCAGGGGGCAATATCCCTAGGCACCCAACGCAACTCTATGAAGCCTTTTTGGAAGGGCTTGTCCTTTTTATTATATTATGGACACTCTCGCAGAAAACACGCACAAATGGTTTTATTTCAGGTGTTTTTTGTGTTGGCTACGCTGTCTTTCGCTCTTTTTGCGAAATATTTAGAGTGCCAGACCAACAGTATGGATATTTCTTCGACTATTTCACCATGGGGCAATTTCTTTGCCTACCTATGTTTATTCTTGGTATTTATCTTCTCGTGCGAGCAAGAAAACTGGCGAAAAGTCCAGAGTCAGATACTGTAATTTTATCTGATGGCAGCATCATACATATAAAACGAAGCTAATGTACGTATTGACTCTCTATCTACTCTGCGGGGCATTATCTGGATTTTTTTCAGGGCTCTTAGGCATTGGCGGTGGGCTTGTGGTTGTCCCTATACTCACTGCTATATTTGAACTTTCCATGGGAAGCTCTCAAACTCATATTATTCATATGGTGGTGGCGACCTCCCTAACCGCTTCTATTTTTACAGCCCTCGCCAGTGCAAAAGCCCATGCAAAGAAAAAAGCCGTGCAATGGGATGTAGTGAAACTCATGTTTGCATACATCGTTTTTGGCACGGGCTGTGGCATTTTTGCGGCGTCCTATATATCATCAGAATCACTCGCTTTCATCATAGTTATATTTCTCTTCTTTGTTGCGACGCAAATTCTTTTTGACCTTTATCCCCATCCAAAAGAAGAACACCCGAAAAATTCTTTTTATTGTATAATGGGGGTAATTATCGGATTTATATCAAGCCTCGTGGGGCTCGCAGGCGGAAGCCTCTTCGTTCCCTTTCTCAGGTACACAGGGCTCAATATACACATAGCAGTAGGCACATCTTCAGCCCTAGCTTGGGCAGTCGCAGGTTCAGGCGCTCTGGGCTATGCCCTATCAGGTCTCGGTGTTCCCAATCTACCCGAATGGAATATAGGCTATATAAATATCCCAGCAATGCTCATCATTGCTGGCACCAGCATATTCTTTGTCCCCATCGGAGTCACCCTCTCACACGCTCTACCCGTCAACACTCTGAAAAAAATATTTGCCCTTTTTCTCTATATCACCGCAACTCGTATGCTTTACACAGTGATGTAGTTTCTTGTGGGATTTTGTTTTTTGGGATTTTGTTTTGTGGGGGGAACCCCATTTTGTAGCACAAAATGAGGTTCCCCCCACACCCCCCTCCTGAAAAAGCGATTACGTTATTTTGGTAAATTTGGAAAGCGATTACGTTATTTGAGTAAGTTTGGAAAGCGATTATGTATCTACGTACATTTGAGAGAGCTGGTTTGCTGGGTATGTTTAATATATTAAGGGGAAAGCTCGTTTCTTGATAAAACGTACTTTCCCCTTTCTCTACAATAAGATGCGGATATAATTTGTTATGGTAAAATAGCGACAAATCCCTGCGCATCGATAATACGTTTTACTTCCGTGGCTGCTATGTCGCCAGTCCAAGTTACTAATCCTGCCTTAAGGTCAACTTCAACAGTACCAGCATTCGCTTTTTCAAGTGCATCTTTCACAGCACCACTGCAATGACCGCAACTCATACCTTCAACTTTAATAGTAGACATTTGATAGACTCCTTTTTATACTGGGCGAGTACTATAATTATATACAAATAATATATTCATAGTATAATAATGAGAATACGCCCTAATGAGGTGAGATTATATTTAGCTTCTTCAGTATGGGCGAGAGAAAGTTTTTTTGCAAGAAAATTCTTTTTGATATGCTGAGGGGGCGACGTAAGTACTTTTTATATTCGTAAACACAAAAGGCTACTCTGGATATTTAAATTTTTATGAACTTTGTTTATAATAAATAGCACATATGGGGATTCAAAAGGGATTCAATCCCTTTTGCGGAGGGTTAGGGAGGCAGCGCCTCCCAAATAAAAATCTCATGCTTCCCAAATAAGAATTTCATGCTTATGTATATAGGAATAGAAAAGAATTATTTACTTAACTTTACAAGGGGCTTTGATGATGAAAAATGAAATTTTACGTTTTCGCCTTGAGGGCATGACATGTTCATCATGTTCTGCACGTATAGAAAGAGTTATCAATACATTTGAAGAAGTGGAAATTGCTAGTGTTAGCCTTGCCGCTTCTATGCTCACCGCAGAAATCACCACAAAAATTAGCAAAGAAATTGCCGATGGAGTGAGCGGTTTAGATGCCATAAGCGCTCGCATTATCGAACGAGTAGAGCAGGTAGGATTTAAAGCATTTCCTCTTTCGTTTCAAGATGATAGTAAAAAGATATGGAAGCAAGAGCAAGACCGTTTGGCTTTAGAGATGAATGATAAAAAGAATCGTTTGACCATAGAAAGTATTTTTTCTTTGCCTATTATGATTATTGCAATGGGTGCGCATGTGGGTATGCCTTTGCCGTCTATAATAAGTATGCATGATAATCCTTTAAATTTTGCTTTAATCCAGCTTGTTTTGCTTCTTCCTGTGCTTTGGCTAGGCAGAGATTTTTACGTGCGTGGTATACCTAATTTTCTTCGTGGCGCGCCGAATATGGATTCCCTGGTTGCTATTGGAACGGGAGCGGCTTTTCTCTATAGTTTATGGAGTACCTATGAGATTTTTGCGGCACAAAATGCTCAAGAATTACACAGTGCTCTAATGGGGATTTATTACGAATCTTGCGCTATTTTGATTACCTTGATTTCTTTTGGTAAATATTTAGAACTTCGCTCAAAAAATAAAACACAAGATGCCATAAAAAGTCTTATGGACTTGAGTCCTAAAACCGTGAGTCTTGTTGTGGGCGATGGTTCTTATATTGAAATTGAAACAGAAGATATTCGTATAGATGACCGTATTCTCATAAAATCTGGCAAACAAATACCCATAGATGGGATTATTATAGACGGTTCATCATCCCTTGATATGTCTGCCATTACAGGCGAGTTTATGCCTGTGAGCGTGAAAGTGGGGGATAGTGTGACCTCTGGCAGTCTCAATGTGGGGGGCGTTTTCACTATGAAGGCTGAACGAGTGGGATCGGACACAGTGCTTGCTAAGATTATTAGTCTTGTGCAGGAAGCTCAAGGTTCAAAAGCTCCCATCGCTCGTCTTGCGGATTTAGTGAGCCTTTACTTTGTGCCGACGGTTATGATGTTTGCGTTGATTTCTGGATTAGCGTGGTATTATATCGGAAATATCCCATTTGGTGAGGCGCTAAAAATATTTGTGGCGGTGATGGTTGTGGCGTGCCCTTGCGCTCTTGGTCTTGCTACTCCTATGTCGGTTATGGTGGCAACGGGACGGGCGGCTAAATTGGGATTGCTTATAAAAAATGGAACAGCCCTTGAACTTGCAGGGAAAATTAATACTATTGTTTTTGATAAAACAGGCACACTCACCGAGGGAAAACCGCATCTTAATATTGAATATATGCTTTCGACTATTGCTACGGCGGATAGGAAAAATAGCTTTATTATGCAACTTGCAAGAAGCATGGAAACAAAATCCGACCACCCTTTAGCGAAAGCTTTTTTTGTGGAAGTAAGTGTGCCTAATACGCCTAGCTCTTCTGCTGAGCCTGATTTTTCTGAATCCGCCTCCACTTCTGCCCCTACTTTTTCGACGGAGCCTTCTATAGAATCCGCTACCCCTTCTGTTTTCTATGAATTTGAGGAAGTTGAAGAAATAAGTGGGCGTGGTTTGCGTGCTGTTTTGCCTGTGGAGCAAGAATCTGGTAAGGGTATTTTGCGTGTGCCATATTGCATTGGGAACAGAGCGTTTATGGAAGAAAATAATATAGAGCTCACCGAAGAAGAAAAAGCGTGCATGGATAAAATCATGAACGAGGGGAAAAGTCCGCTTATTTTTGGGCAAGCGCTTCACCGTAGTGGAGAGGGAAAACCTTTTGCTTCTGAAGAACTTCCTATTTCTGAAGAGCGTCTCACTTCTGATGATTTGAGCGCCCAAGCTAGAAAATATTCTCTTCCTTCCTTTGATGATAGAGCAAAAGTGCTCGCCATATTTTCTGTGGAAGACCGCATTCGAGAAGAGAGCAAGGATATTATTGCAGAGCTTAAGCAAATGGGGATTCGCCCATTATTGCTGAGTGGAGATAATAGGCAGAGCGTGTATGCGGTGGGCGCAAAGGTTGGAATTGCAAAGGAAGATTGTATAGCCGAAGTTATGCCAGCGGATAAAGAAGCGCAAATTACCGCTTTACAGAAAGAGAATCAACTGGTTGCTATGGTTGGTGATGGTATTAATGACGCCCCTGCACTTGCAAAGGCAGATGTGGGAATGGTTATGGGATCGGGAATGGATATTGCGATGGAAGCAGGTGACCTAGTGCTTTTACGTGGTATTACGGGGATTTCAAGTGCGCTGCGTTTAAGCCGTGCCACTGTTAATAACATTAAACTAAGTTTGTTTTGGGCTTTTGCCTATAATGTCTTATTGTTACCTGTCGCTGCGGGGCTCTTCTTGCTTTTTGGCGGCCCAACCCTTTCCCCTATGCTCGCAGGAGCCGCTATGGCGTTTTCTTCTGTTTCTGTGGTGACTAACGCATTGCGATTACGTAATTTTAGTTGAAAGAAGAAGTTTCGTTTATTTTTTTGGGGGAGTTGAACTCCCCCAAACCCCCACATTTAGTGTTTATTATAAACAAAGTTTACAATAAACACTAATATATGAGATTGCCAGCCACCCGAGGGGCAGCAAAACAACGATTTTGTTTAACGAGTGTTCACATAATAATTATAAAAAATAGAAAGAATCGATTATGAAGAATGAGCCTAATGAATTTGGTTTCTCTGGTGATGGCGTAAAAACCCCTATAGATGATTTTGAAAAAGAATTGAATCAGCGTGTTATTGAGCAAGAGCGTTTACATAATGATAAAAAGTTTATTGCATGGATACGTGCTATGCGCCTTCGCACTTTGCCTTTGTCCTTATCGGGCTTGGCATTGGGTGGATCGGCTGCGTTTATGGAGAATGCGTTTTCTTTTCCTATTCTTATGATGAGCCTTATCACGGGAGTTTTCTTACAAATTCTTTCCAATTTCGCCAATGATTATGGAGATGCTCAAAAAGGTACGGACGGCGAAGATAGGGTTGGGCCTTTGCGTATGGTGTCGTCTGGGCTTATTTCTCAAAAAGAAATGTTGGGTGCTATTAAGTTCACTATTGTATTAACTATAGCTTCAACCATCGCCTTATTATTTATTTCTTTTGGTTTTAGTCCTGTGCCATGGCTTGTGTTTGGAGTCTTGGCTTTTTTGAGCATACTTGCCGCTCTAGCGTATACAATGGGAAAAAATCCTTATGGATATAGTGGTAAGGGAGATATTTTTGTTTTTGTTTTTTTTGGGCTAGTTGCTGTGCTTGGGTCGTATTTTCTATATGGGGCTAGTGTGTATGCCTTGCCTATTCTTCCTGCACTTGCGGCTGGTTTATTTTCCACGGCTGTGCTCAATGTTAATAATATAAGAGATATGAAGAGCGATGAAGTTCATGGCAAAAGAACCTTTGCTTTGAAGCTTGGCGCAAAATCTGCAAGGCAATATCACCTTGTGCTTGTGAGTACGGGGATATTATTTTGGGTGCTGTATCTTTTGCTTATGCATGGGGCTTCTAGTCTTGTGCTTTTATTGCTTGCCGCTCCTGTTATTAATAGCGCCTATACGGTTTATCATAGCTATGAAAGTAGGGTGCTTGATAAACAACTTAAAATAACAGCAATGGGAACAGGGCTTTTTCATATAGCTCTTTCGCTTATTTTACCTCTTTGGTAAAGTTCTTTTCAAACTAAAAATAGCGCATGCTTTTCTAAAAAAGAGCGAGGGGAAATATATTTTCCTCTCGCTCTTTTTTCTTATATATTCTTAGGTAATAAAATACTAAATGTTTTCTTTTGAATGAATTAAAATTTCTTCTTAAGTAATAAAACATTAGACGTTTTTTCAGGAAGGGGGGCGTGGGGGGAAACCTCATTTTTTTCAAAAAAATGGGGTTTCCCCCCACAAAAAACCGTAGTTTTCCCCCTCAAAAAATCTTCCTAAAAAAGTGTGTGTTCTATGTGTTTTGTAAGAGCTTCGAGTCCAAATCCTGTGAGAGCTGAGATAGCGAAGGCATCGGGGAAGCGTTCGCTTAGGGCGAAGCGTTCTTCTTTGCTGACGTCATCCCATTTGTTGAGGAGTAGGAGCTGCGGTATTTCTTGTAGGTCGAGGTCTTGTAATATGCTTTCCACTGCGAGGAGTTGTTGATCCATTTCGGGGTGTGAGGCATCTATCACGTGTATGAGTAGATCTGCTTCGTTGAGTTCTTCGAGGGTAGCACGAAAGGCTTCGACCAAGTCTTTTGGTAGTTCACGAATGAAACCGACGGTGTCTGCGAGCACCATTTCTTTTTCTTTTGGAAAGCGTAATCGTCTTGTGCTTGGGTCTAGTGTGGCAAAAAGTTTGTCTTCTGCTATGACATCTGACTTTGTGAGATGATTGAGCAGGGTAGATTTGCCCGCATTGGTGTAGCCTACGAGGGCGGCAACAGGGAGTTCTTGTTTGCTTCTTCTGTAGCGGTTTGCGGCTCGTTGTTTTTTGAGATTTTCGAGTTCGTTTTTGATACGAGCTATGCGTTCTCTCACTCGGCGTCTGTCTGTTTCGAGTTTTGTTTCCCCTGGGCCACGTCCGCCTATACCGCCCATGAGCCTGTCCATACCTCGGTTTTTTCCTGCGAGGCGTGGCTGGGTGTATTTTAGTTGCGCCATTTCCACTTGAAGTTTGCCTGCGCTTGTGTTGGCGTGTTGGGCAAAAATATCAAGTATGAGTTGCGTTCTGTCTAAAATTTTACGCTCGGTAAGTTCTGCTAGGTTGTGTAATTGAGCGGGGAAGAGTTCGCCGTCAAAAATAATAATACCTGCATGCCCTTGGAGGGCGATAACTTCAAGCTCTGCCAATTTGTTTTGGCTGAGAATTTGACGTGGGTGCGTTTTAGAAACCCTTTGTATGAGACTGCCTGCAATGACGAGCCCTGCCGTTTTTGCTAGTTCTGCAAGTTCAATAAGATTAGACTCTTGAATAGCTTTCGGGGCTTTGCTGACGGAAACAAGAACGGCTCTTGCGCCTGATTGTAGGCTTTCTACTTTGCCTTTTGAAACGGTTCTTTGCGTGTTTGCTTGTGGGCGCACATTGCGTATGAGGCGCGCAAATTCTTCTTCTAGGGCGTCGATTTCAGTGGAGAAATTATTTTGAATTTTGTCCCACGCTATGAACTCGGAAACTTGATAAGGCTCTTTTGTTTCTTTTTCACCAAAGGCTTTTTGTCTTTGGGCAAGTCTTTCGTCTTCTTGGGTGTTTGTGTTTTGTGTGCGTAGGTATTGTTTGTGGAGTTCTCGGCTGAGAATTTCTTTGATATTAACACTGCTGAGAGCTGCTTTTTCTTGCTCTTCTGCTGTAGGTTCTGCTGTAGGCTTTGCGGTAGGCTCTTTTGCTACTTGTTCGCTTGCGCCCTTGTTTGCATTTGGTTCTTTTTGGGAGCTGTCGGCAGTCTTTGTGTTAGCATTTGTGTCAGTCGTCTTTGTACTATCGCCCGTAATACCATATGTAATGTCGTCTTCAATATCACCAGTAATGTCGCCCGTAATATCTTCGAGATTGTCAGCGATAAAGCCCATAATATCATTAATAGACGATTGCCCTTGTAGGGCGTCATTAATAGTACTGAGGGCGGCGGATTCGTTGGAATCATCGGTGGGCTCAGTAAACGATGTATCAGAATAAAAACTTTTATTTTTTTGTGCTTTTGGCGCACGTGCTTTTTGGGTTAAGGCATCTTCTGCATTATCAAAAAGATCGAAGCGATCAAAACGACTTGCGGAGATTTCCACGTCTTGTGGAGTTTTTGCTGTGTTATCTTCTGTGCTTGTGCTGTCTTTTTTCTTTTTGGAATGCGTCCAACCTTGCGCTTCTGGAATGTCTTCTACTTGATGAGGCAGAAGGTGTGCGCTTTGGAAATTTTGTGGCATGCCGTGTTCGTCCACTGTGAGCACTGCAACACTGTCTAGGCGTAGAAAGAGAAGATCCATTAAATCTTCATGGGAAAGGGGTGCGTTGTTGAGGTGGGTGTGCAATAGGCGAAGCCCCCGTAAGCGCCCTGATGTGGAGCGTTCACGAGAAAGTTCTGGAATCAGAATGGCTGTGGCTGTGCCTATAATAGTGAGTTCGACTCTGCCTTGTCTGTCAATGAGTAGCCCTATTTGTCTGGAAATAAGGCGAGACAAAGCGGCAAGCTCACGGGCTTGATCAAGGGTGTATCCACTTTCTGTGTCATATCTACGCTTGTCAAGGCGTGCTATGGCTTTGAGTTCTGCGGGCTTGAGCCCTGCGGTGTTACCTTCTAAAGTTGCTATACGCCCACTCCTTCAAGATAGAGAGAAATCATTGTATCATACTGAGATGTAAGATGAAAAGTCTTTGATGCCATGTCCTTACGGAATTGCAAGGAGACACCCTTTTCGCTAGAAATTTCTTCCATTGCTTTTTCGTAGTGTTTTGGATCGGGCAGAATAAGCATACTGTGGAAGTTTTTTGCTGTTGCACGCATAAGGCATGGGCCACCGATGTCAATTTCTTCGACCATATTGCGAACAGGGAGCTTCTTTTGAAGAGCGCTTGCAAAATCATAGAGATTGACACAAACAAGATCAAAGGGTTTTATGCTGTGTTCTTTGAGGGTTGCCATATGTTCTGCGTTGTCTTTATCTGCTAAAATACCACCGTGAATATGTGGGTGCAATGTTTTGACACGTCCGTTGAGGATTTCTGGAAATCCTGTAACGCTATCCACTGCGGTGACAGGCAAGCCCGCTTCTTTCAAGAATTTCATTGTACCACCAGTGGAAACAAGCTCCACGTTGTGTTCGTGCAAAAATGTGGCAAATTCTTTCAATCCGTCTTTATGTGTCACACTGAGCAAAGCTCTTTTAATAGGTAAAAAATCCATGAGATATTCCTTTTTGTTAAGGATTGTGCCATCAGATGATAGGCATATGTTTATTAATGGGTATTAATATAGAATCAAAATGAATATTAATTATGTTCAATACGTATTTTGCCTTTTTTTGTCGAAAAATGCAAATTTCTTTTTCGTGCTAATTCGTTGTATGAACAGTCTTCTAATTCGTTGCGCTGAATATATTTAAATTTTCTTTTTTTAGGGGGAGTTGAACTCCCCCTAACCCCCACATTTAGTATTTTCTGTAAACGTTGTTTACAGAAAATACGCATTTATGAGGTTCTCATATATTTGATGCAGCGTAGCCGTTTGTGTTTACGAGTATAGTGAGTCATTACGCAAAGCAAGTCATTACGCAAAGAGAAATTATTTATAGCATAATTGAGTGTACATAATTTTGAATGGGGAACATAAACGCAGCGGCGAGTATACCTGCCACGACATCATCAAGCATAATGCCAAGGCCTCCATGGAATTTTCTTTCCATAAGTCCGACTGGGCCGACCTTAGAAATATCAAAGAATCGAAAAAGCATAAAGGCGCAGAGAAGAAGAACAAAATCAGAGCCTAGAAAAAGATCGGCGTTGAAGTAGGAAAGATACCCAAGGGGGAGCAGGGCTATCCATTGTCCTATGACTTCGTCAATAATAACAGCGGAGGGGTCTGCTTTTCCTAGTTCTTTTTCTGCTATGTCGCTTACTTTTACGCCAAGGAAAAACACAAAGGCGAGAATAAGTATTCGCACGGGTAAGGAAAAGGGTAAAAACACAAAGGGCGCAAGGCAAAGAGCAGCAAAAGATCCCGCTGTTCCAGGGGCAAACATAGCACGGCCAATAAGTCCAAGGGTGGCGATATTGGTGGCTAAAGAGTATTTTTTATGCATGTTTATTGTCCGTTAGGAAGAGATTATAAAACAAGGGAATTTCTGTATTCCGCAAGATTTTTGATGCCGAGTTTATCACATAGAATAGGTAATTCTTCTATGATTCTAAATATTGTTGTTGGGTCAGTGAAAGAGGCTGTACCAATTTGCACAGCGGAAGCACCCACAAGAATAAACTCAAGCACATCTTCAGCAGAACTTATACCACCAAGGCCAATCACGGGGATTTTTACAGCGTTGGCAACTTGCCATACACAGCGCAGGGCAACGGGTTTAACCGCAGGACCTGAAAGTCCCCCTACTTTATTAGCAAGTAGTGGCTTGCGACTGCGGATATCCACCGCCATACCTGTGAGGGTATTGATGCAAGAAATCATGTCTGCCCCTGCGGCTTCTATGGCGACCGCTATGGAAGCAATATCAGAAACATTAGGAGAAAGTTTGACGATAACAGGTGTGTTTCTTGATTTCTTCTTTACCGCTTCTACGACGCTTGCCGCCATCTTAGGGTCTTGTCCAAAAAGGACACCGCCTGCTTTTACATTAGGGCAAGAAATATTGACTTCTAAAGCGCCAACGCCTTTTTCTGCGCTGAGTATATCTGCAAGTTCTGCAAATTCTTCAGGGTTCGTGGCATAAATATTTGCTATAATGGGAACGTGGTCATGGGGAAGTTTAGGGAGTTTTTCTTTTATGAAGGATTCGACCCCGTCATTTTGTAGCCCCACAGCGTTGAGCATACCACAAGCCGTTTCTGCAATGCGTGGCAATGGGTTACCTGCACGAGGTTTTAAGGAAAGACCTTTAACCACCACAGCGCCCAAGCTACTAATATCACCATAGGGCATAAATTCTGAGCCATATCCAAAAGTTCCAGATGCGCTCATAATAGGGTTTTTGAGTTCGAGTTTGCCGTTTTGTGTATTAAGAGTAATGGCTGGATTCATATTACATGCCCTCTGCGTCAAGGTTCAAATCATGTGTCCAAAAGACAGGTCCTTTTGTACAGGTTTGCACAGGAAGCCCTGCTCTACTTTTGTCGGCAAATGTTTCACTTGTAGTTGCGACACAGCCAAGGCATGCACCGACACCGCAAGCCATGCGTTGTTCTAAAGATATTTGTGTGTCTACCTTGAGCTCATGGGCGTTTCGCCAAATATTTTTGAGAAACGGCATGGGGCCACAAGCAAGAACTAAGCCGTTTTGCTCTTTTATGTGTGCCATTTGTTCTTTTATTTTTTCCAGCGTAGTGGCTAAATCTGCGGCGGAATGTTCCTGAATACTTTCCATTTCAATCTGCAAAGAAAAGTTATCTGTAGGATAATAATGGATAGGGAGTCGATGGGAAAAAAGCATAGACAAATTACTAGGCTTTTCATGCTGGTCGACATAACCAGCAAAAGGAGCAATACCAATGCCACCAGCTAAAAGCAAAGTGGGGCGTGAAGCGTCAGATTCAAAATGAGTTCCCAAAGGACCCCAAATAACAACCTTATCGCCAGCTTTAAGCTGCGCCATGCGCTTTGTGCCTCTGCCCATAACTTGAAAGAAAAGTACTAAAGATTGAGACGTGACACGGCATATGGAAAAAGGCCTTGCCCAAGTGATATCCTTTGTCCATGAGCAAGGGCGAACCATGACGAATTGCCCCGCCTTCCAGTCAAGCCACTGAGGTTTCTCAAGGATGAGAGCGTAAGACTCCCGTTCTGCATTTTGCCCAAAGGGAACAATATCAGTGACAGTAAGTTCTGCTCGTTTATTGAATTCCATTTTTCCTCCGCTTCAAGCTGTCTCGTCGCACGTGAGATGCTTTCTTTAAAATATAAAACAATCACGTAAATTATATTATTATTCAAGTGCATGGTCAAGTAAGACTTTCTTTGTCTTTTTCCTTTTTTTTTAGGGGGAGTTGAACTCCCCCTAACCCCCACATTATGCGTATTTACAAACTTTGTTTGTAAATACGCAATTCATGAGGTTTCCAAAGGACATCATGTCCTTTGGTGGAGAGTGCGAGAGGCAAAGCCTCTCGAATTAAATGACATATTAGGCTTAGAGGTATCTGTATGCGAAGCTTGCTAAAAAATGAAAAAGTGCATAGAAATACACAGAAGTTCTCTTTCCCCCAAAAAAGCAAATTGTAAACACGGTTTAATAAGGATAGTTATATGTTGGGATCAAATTATTTTTGGATAGTAGCGGGGGCGTTAGGCCTTTTTTTTGGCATGTCAAATCCGTTTATTCATCTTCCATTTGTGGTGCTTATTTATCCTGCGTCGCTTTATATTATTTCGAAGGTAAGTCAGCATCCTTTTAGGGACGGCATGCTGTGTGGTCTTATTGGTGCGAGCGCAAGCATGTACTGGATAGCGACTGCTGTGCATGTGTATGGTTTTTTTCCTTGGACTTTGGCGATTCCGTGCGCACTTGTCATGGGGGCGTATATAGGGCTTTGGGGAGCTTTGTTTTCTTTTGTTATGAAGAAAATGCTTAGCCTTGACCCTGTGTTACGAGCGATTTCGGCGAGTTTTCTTTGGTATATTTGTGAATGGTTGCGGAGCTTTTTATTCACTGGTTTTCCGTGGCTCACGCTTTCATCTGCGTTTGCCCCTGTTCCTGAGCTTATTCAAGGTGCAAGCCTAATAGGGGCTTTTGGGTTGTCGGGAGTTTTTGTTGGTATTGCAATTTTATTCGTGGAGAGCTCTGCTTATGCCGCTCTTTCACGAGGCATACAAGCACCGTATACAAAAAATATTGTTTATAAATATGTGTTATCTTTTGGCGGAATATTCTCCATGTTTCTTCTTTTTATCTACGGTGATGCTCGCCTTGAAAAGAGTTTTGAAGAAGACACGCTTCTTTATGGAACTAAGGAAAGTCAAACATATATACAAATGGATAAAATTATTCCTTCTCCTGAAAAAAATGAGGAGGGGGCTATCGTCCTTGATTATAAAGACTATCACAAAGATCCTCGTAAGGTTGGAGCGGCGAAGCATGTTCTTCTTTTGCCTGCCTTTGCAAAGGATTCTTTAGATGCAGAACAAGAGATGCTTGAGCTTGAAACGGGTGTTTTTATACCAAAAACTTTTTTTGAGCAAAAGAATATCGCCCTCTTTACAGCGGTGCAGGGGAATGTGTCACAAGCGGTTAAATGGGATAAGTCATTTCAGTTTGCAACTGTGCAGAAATATTTAAGATTGAGTGAAGAATCTATAGAATTTTTGGAAGAAACGCTTGGAGGCGTTGCCTTGGATTCTGTGCCGAGTGTAGTGCTTTTTCCTGAAACGGCGCTTCCTTTTTATTATCAAGACCCCTCCCCTTTAAGGGACGCTGTGGGCGATTTTGCTAAAGATAAAAAACTTATATTTGGTGCGCCAAGATTAGATTTTGACTTGTACGAACAGGGTTTAAGTGCTTTTTATAATAGGCTTTATTTTGTACAGGGTGAGGAGCTGAGCTTTTATGATAAGGAGCATCTTGTCCCTTTTGGGGAATATGTGCCGCAATTACCGTTTATTCCTGAGATTTTTTATGGGCTACTACAGGGTCTTGGTGGATTTAATCCAGGGGTAAATGAAAACCTCTTGACGCTTGATAATCCTAAAACGCTCAAGTCACATCCTTTGTCTTCTCTTATTTGTTATGAGGCTATTTTTCCAGAAATGGCACGGGAAAATGTGAAAGATGGTGCGCAACTTTTTGTTAATGTGAGTAATGACGCATGGTATGACAGAAGCAGTGCGGCGCAACAGCATTTGTATTTATCTCTTTTGCGAGCCGTGGAACAGAAGCGCTTTTTGGTTCGGGCAGGAAATACTGGTATCAGTGCCTTTGTTGATGATTATGGAAGGATAATGGGGGAAAGTGCTCTTTTTACGGATGAAACGTTGAGTGCTTTTGTGGGGCTTCGTACCGAGAAAACATTTTATTTTTATGCTGCTCCTTTCATTCCTTTTATTGCTGTATTTTCTTTCCTTATGCTTTTTATCTATGCACAAATATGGAATATTTATTTACGAAAAATGCGAGTTTTAGCTTCAAAAGTATAAGAAATATCGATATTTTAGGGGCTTGCCATGCCTTACAAATACTTGCGGTAAACATTGACAAAGTGCGATAAAAATCTTAATTAACATATTAAGATACTTATGGAAATAAATGTCTTTGTCAGTGCAAGAATGACGGCCTAATTATGGGCTTATTGACGTGAAATCAAACGTGTTTTTATGGGTATACCTATTCTATTTTACTATTTATCCAGAATACCTAGATGTGGGCTTGTCCCGTATAATACGTTCGATATCTAAACCACGATGTGAGCTTAATATTTTATACATACACAACTTTTGACTAGGGGAACACCATGGAAATAGCACCATTGAAAACATTGAAAGACGCTGCTGCGCATATAATTGATTGGAATCTTGGACCTGAAGACGCTGTTACTTTATACCTTGAATGGGGTAATAATAACTGGCATGCAGAACATCCTCCTGTGCGTTCAAAGGAGGATTATGCGACGTATTTTGTTGTTGATAGCTGGGAAGCAAAGCCGACGTTGCGACTCGTTCGTAGAAATTCTGAGCAAGCTATCGACTTGTTGGTGCTTGATTTACCGCCAAAGTTGGAAGAAGAATTTAAGAAAGAATTTGAAGGATTGAAAGGTCTCTATGAGCCTACAGAGTCTATTAAAGACTGGCTACGTGAAGAAATTTATTCATAAATAGCTTTGTTTTTTATTGGTTTTTTTTGCGTCCGAGCCTGTGAGAAATAGTGTTCGGAATGCCTATTATATAGAGATGATATCTGTATATGTTATAAGTCCATGTTATATACCTTTCTTTTGTGAGGATATAGCGTGGACTTAACTATTAATGTGGCTGAGACATTCTAGAGCTTTAAACTACTGTAGAGTCTGAAACGTGAATAGAAATTCAGGACGCATCAAGAAGGTGCATGATATGAAGGATGCATTTTACTCTAAAAAGGTTCTTCTCAAAGAAGGGGACAGATTCTAAAAATCACCCATAGGACAAAGCAGAATAGAGAATATACGATTACTTTTTAGAGCAGGAATTAACCACACTTTGAGAAATTTCCCATGCTCTATTGACCATATCGATTTGCTCTCTATGGGGGATAGGGCTTATTTGTTCTTGTGTTTTTTCTAAGATAGTGAGTTCCACATTGCCTTTAATGTATTGGAAATGTAAGCGTTTTTCAGATTCACTTCTAAGCATTGTGTGCAAATAGCGCAGCATAGGAGAGTCTTTTCCTTTTACGCAAAAATTTGTCCATAGCTTTTGGGCGACTCTTTTTAGAATAAAGTTTTTCTTTTCTTCGGGGTTTTT
>CAMQVJ010000050.1 GCA_947038175.1 uncultured Desulfovibrio sp. | reverse complement strand
CCACTCCCTCCGCCGAAGAGACTGAATCTTTTTAGTGAGAGGCTCTGCCTCCCACACCCTCCGCCTAAGGGATTGAATCCCTTAGGAAACCCCATATTTAGATTAAGTTATTACAAACAAAGTTTATGGCTATACGCTTTCAGTCCTTTAGTGAGAGGCGCTGCCTCCCACACCCTCCGCCTAAGGGATTAAGTCCCTTAGGAAACCCCATATTTAGATTAAGTTGTTATAGGCAAAGTTTATGGCTATACGCTTTCCAGTCCTTTAGTGAGAGACAAAGCCTTTCACATTAGAATGCCATAGAACGAAGGTCTTTTTCTGAGACAAAAAGATAGACAGGAGACATGTATTAAGTTAACATGCGAGTAGATAAATAGGCGAGGAGTGTAGGCAATTGCTATGCGCTTCTTTCATTTCGTTAACTTTTAGAGTAGGAGTTTATTTTGGACGGTGATTCACACAGTTCGCTCTGGTCAAAACTTTCTAAATTATTTTCAATAAGAGGCGAAGACAACTTAGAACAAGTCATTATTGACGCGCGTAAAGATGGCGAATTGCAACAAGAAGAGGGGAATATGCTTCTCTCCATTCTGCAATTGGGCGAGACACAAGTGCAAGATATTATGACACCACGTACGGATATAGACTGTGTTTCAGCGGGCACATCAACGGTTGATGCGGCACGAAGCATTTTAAAAAGTGGACATTCCCGTTTGCCCATCTACCAAGATACTCGTGATAATATTACGGGTATTATCTACGCTAAAGATTTACTCCCTTACCTCGTTGAAGATTGTGCAAAAAGAGAACCACAAACGGTTGAGCACATTATGCGTGAACCCTATTTTATTCCTGAAACAAAACTTTCTGCAGAACTCTTGCAAGAATTTCGCTCACGCAAAAATCACATTGCCATCGTAGTCGATGAATACGGCGGAACAAGCGGGCTTATCACTATTGAAGACTTGCTTGAAGTTATTGTTGGTGAAATTGAAGACGAGCACGACGCCCCAAGAGAAGAAGATATTCTTAGAATTAGCGATGATGAGCTTATTATTATCGGCCGTGCTGACCTCGACGATTTAAGCGATTTTGGTATCAACTTAGAATCCGACGAAATGGACACCATGGGTGGATTTTTAAGTCTACACGCAGGGCATGTTCCCCATAAAGATGAAACTTTTCATTTTGTAGGCTGGGATTTTGTTGTGATTGCTGCCGATGCAAAGCAAATTCATAAAATTTCTGCAAAACGATCTCAGCCCACCAAAGCGACCCATGCCTAGTCAAAAAAGAATTCTCCTACTTGCCGATATTGGCAACACGGCGATTAAGTTTAGCCTAGCGGATACTGAAAAGATTTTTCATTCTTTTAGTTTGCCCACACGCTCACAATATTCTATTGATAGTTTGGGTATATACCTTACACAGATGCTCAGTATCGCACAGGTGACACAAATTCATCATGCTGCCCTTTGCTCCGTTGTTCCTGAATTGAGTTCTATTTTTAGAGACGCCTGTTTTCGCTATCTTAAAGTAAAGCCTGCAATTTTCCCTACAGATTTTAGTATTAGCATACATAATGCTTACAAAAATCCTGACGAAGTGGGTGCGGACAGATTGATGGCAGCCTATGCTGCACGAATGCTATACCCTGATATGGCAAGCATTATTGCTGTCGATTATGGCACAGCGACCACCTTTGACTGTATAGCTCACAATGATTACCTAGGCGGACTTATCTGCCCTGGTGTTTTATCTTCACATAATGCACTAGCACAAGGCACGGCAAAACTGCCACATATCAGCCTTGAGCTAGAAGATGATTCCCCCCTTATTGGGCAAAATACCATAACGAGTATGAGCCACGGCTTTATTTTTGGTTTTGTTGCCATGACAGAGGGATTATGTGAGCGCCTAAAAGAACAGTTACCTTCCCCCGTATGTGTTATTGCTACTGGTGGCTTTGCTCGTGATATAGCGAGAATAAGCACAAGTATTGAGCACGTACACCCCGATTTAATTTTAGAGGGACTTCGCCTTGCGAGTCAACCCCTCATCACTTCATAAACATTAGATTTTTTCTAAGGAGCAATTATGAGTACCATAACATCCATTTGGGCAAGAGAAATTTTAGATTCACGAGGCAACCCAACAGTTGAAGTTGAAGTTGGACTTGAGTCAGGTATTGTGGGTCGTGCGGCTGTTCCTTCTGGAGCTTCAACAGGATCAAAAGAAGCTATGGAACTTCGTGACGGCGATAAAGACCGCTACAAAGGTAAAGGCGTTTCTAATGCAGTGTCTCACGTTAATGGTGAAATTGCAGAATCCCTCGTGGGTATGGACGCTCTTCGCCAAGTACAAATAGATAATACTCTTATCGACCTTGACGGCACAGACAATAAGTCTCGCCTTGGTGCAAACGCTATGCTTGGTGTTTCTCTTGCGGTTGCCCGTGCAGCATCTGAGTATATTGGTCTTCCACTTTATCAATATATTGGTGGTATTAACGCAAAAGTTATGCCTGCCCCTATGATGAATATCATCAATGGTGGTTCTCATGCCCCTAACAATTTAGATATTCAAGAATTCATGATTATGCCTATCGGTGCGGAAACATTCCGTGACGCATTACGTATTGGTGCTGAAGTGTTTCATACACTCAAAGAACTGCTTCTACGTGATGGCCACGTAACAAGTGTTGGCGATGAAGGTGGCTTTGCACCAAATCTACAATCACACGATGAAGCATTTCGCTATCTTATTGAAGCCATTGAAGAAGCAGGATATAACCCTGGATCTGAAGTTGCTTTAGCTATCGACGTTGCCGCTTCTGAATTTTATAAAGACGGTAAGTACATGATCTCAGGTGAAAATCTTGAGCTTAACGCTGAACAAATGGTAGACTGGCTTGCTGATTTTGCTGATCGCTATCCTCTTATTTCCATCGAAGATGGTATGGATGAAGGCGATCGTGACGGCTGGAAGCTCCTCACAGTGAAGCTTGGCGAAGATATTCAGCTTGTTGGTGATGATATTTTTGTTACCAATCCTGATATTTTGGCAGAAGGCATTGAAGACGGAATTGCAAACGCTATCCTCATCAAAGTAAACCAAATTGGAACACTTACTGAAACAATGGATACCATTGAATTAGCAAAAGAATCTGCCTATGCAACCGTTATTTCTCACCGTTCTGGCGAAACAGAAGATAGCTTTATCGCTGACCTTGCTGTTGCTGTAAACGGTGGTCAAATAAAGACTGGTTCCTTGTCTCGTTCTGATCGTATTGCAAAATACAATCAGCTTTTGCGCATTGAAGAAGACCTTGACGATAACGCTATCTACTTTGGACCAATCCTTGCTTCTCACTTTGGTTTAGATACTGAAGAATACGACGAAAATATCTAATTTTAGATTACATTAATAATATATAAGGCTGTCGTATGACAGCCTTATATATTAATGGAAGCCCATATGAAAAAAATATTATTTTGCCTCGTTCTTTTCTTATCTTTTTGTGTGACACCGCAAATCCACGCTAGTCAAGCAAAAGAAAATGACGTTATTGCCAACTTACAAAAAACATACGCAAAAATAAAAACATTTAAAGCAGAATTCAAACAAGAACTATTCCATCGTGAAAGCGAAACAACACAGCACAGAAACGGAGCTATTCTCTTTGAACAGCCCATTAATATTAATTGGGAAACAGAAAAGCCCCACGCAGAAAAACTGATTATTAATAAAAAAGAAATCTGGGATTATTTACCTGAAGAAGAAATAGCTTATCGCTATCATCCCAATATGCTCGAAAGCTCCCACATCGCCCTTAGTGTTATTACGGGGCAAAATAAAATTAGCGACAACTTTGAAATAGAAAACCTAGACGACGCTGAAGCAAAATCAAAAGGTTTTAAAGCATTTTTGTTATATCCACTTGAACCCACACCGCAAATAGTGGAAGCACAATTATGGATAGACCCAAAAACAAATCTCATAAAAAAAGCAACTATTATAGACTTTTATGGAAACAGTAATAGCATAACCTTCACAGAATTCAAAATAAACCCAAACATAAAAAAACAATCTTTTATATTTGAGCCACCGCAAGGCATTGATATAGAAGATCATTATAATCAAGAAAATGAATAAAAAAAATGGGAGAAAAATCATATGATTTTTCTCCCATAAAAATAAGATACACTCAGTACGCTGGGGTTTTAAACATTAAGTGACTTTTCCCACCAGTTCTTCCAGGATGAACCAGAATAGCCAATACTTTCCCCTAACTCCTTGTATATCATAAGTGGTAATTTTTCATAATACCACTCAACAACAGAACTACCTAAGTCCTGCTTGCCATTTTCAAATCCACTCAAAAATTCTAGCTCGAATGCGTCCATATTTTTCACACCAAGCCTTAAGAGCTTTTCCCTGAAAAAAATAACAATATCCTCTTGGACAGCAAAACAGTCCTCAACATTTATTTCTGAAATTTGAAAGAATTTATGGAAATGTTGCTTGAATGGATTCGTATCATCGATATACTTCTCCACAAACTCTAAATTGTCTATAATGTGCGATAATGCCCCCACAAGAGCTACATAATCCGCCTTATCTTCTAAACATTCTTTACATTTCAGAATGTTTCCAATATGCGCTTTTATATTCATTCCTGACCTCATTATATATTATTGTATTTAGAATCCTCAATCTGAAGATATTATACTATAAACATATAAAAAATCCACTATTATTTTATCCATTATCAAATATTTATCATCGATAACAAAATATCGTTACTCTAAAAAATATATCACTTGATAGGGCAAAATCATACTTATAAGCGAGAATACTCAATTCATTCACCAAGAGGAGAATGCGAAATTTACTTGCTAAGTCGAACAGACTAAATTTGTTTGTCAAGACGAGAATAATGTTTTATTCTCACGGAGTAAGCCATAGACATATAAAAAGGACTATAAAATGGAAATCATTGCCTCTTTATTTGACAGCACATACCTGGAGCTCTTTTTTATCGCTGCGGCTATTTTGCTCGGAAGTATTTTACGTGGCGTATCTGGCTTTGGATTTTCCATGACACTTATCGTGGTTATGACTTTATTCATGCCACCAGCCAAAGCAACTTCCTATATTCTCCTTTGGGAAATATTAGCAAGCATTGTGCATTTGCCCTTTGTATGGCGTCAAGTTCAGTGGAAGACGGTGCAGTGGCTTACCGTGGGTGTGTTTTTGGGGACGCCACTTGGTGTGGCCTTACTTATATATGTTCCTGCCAGTTTTATGACTATATCGATTAATGTGACAGTTATCATTTTAAGCTTGATTATGCTCAAAGGCTATAGTCTTTCACGGCATCTTAATCCGCTAGAAACCACAGGAACAGGAATTATTTCAGGAATTATCAATGGGGCATCAGCAAATGGTGGCCCACCCGTTATTTTGCTCTTCTTTTCAAGCCCAAGCGGAGTTGCTGCTGGACGGGCGTCTGTTATCGCCTATTTTCTTTTTACAGACCTTTGGGCATCAGCTATTTTTGTGCAACAGGATTTGACAAATTTCAATACACTGCTTGCGGCTCTTGCGTACACACCTATTATGGTTGTCGGCCTATGGATTGGTAGTAAGCTCTACGGAAAAATTGAAGAAAATCGCTTTAAAAAGATGGTTATATCAGCGCTTATTGTTATTTCAAGCATTAGCTGTATACGTGCCTTTTTTGTATAATCCTTATGGTCTGATTACCTTATCGGCTAAATCAAGTGCTGTTACAATATCAAGCATATTCGTTGTTTCGCCTACTTGCTTTTCGTCATAAATCCCATAATGAGACAAACACGCACCGCATACAAAAATCTTAACACCACTAATAGCAAGCTCTTTGAGACTCTCAAGAGCCTTTCCCTCAGTTGCGGCTAAGCGCACCCCGCCATTAAGTAAGACTATTTGCCATATATCCATTTCCTTGAGACAGGATAAAAAGCTCTCCATAAGTTTTGTGCCAAGCACATCGTCGCCACTACCAATACAATCAGATGCAATAAAAATAAGAGTCTTTTTATCATGCTCACTGTGCCCAGCGCTTAGGTTAAGTGCTGAGTCTAGCACATTTTCAGAATGAGTATTTTGGAGAGGGGGCGACTGCTGCGAAGACGCTTTAGGTGACTTGGAAAAAGTGTCTTCTGATGAACTTGGCGCAGAGCCACCTTTTTCTTCGTCCAAGAGTACACCATTTAACGTCCAGAAATTCTTCTCTTCTTTTCTTTCCACTCGATAGCCGTTTTTTTCTAAAAAACGAGTGACATTCTCCACTGCTGGCTTATTGTCAACCGCAATTTGTATTTCTTTGGGGGCGTGTTTCTCAAGACTTTTTTTGCATTCCACAACAGGTTGCGGACAAGGTAAAGAACAATAATTCAAGATAAGCATAGACGCTCTCCTACAAAGTAAACGGTAAAATATAAAAAAATTGAGGGAATAAAATTCCCTCAATGAGTATAAAACATAAACCTATTAAAGGCAAAAAACTATTTATTCTTTTTGCGCAATGACTTCTTGAGAGAGCGACTTTGCATAGAGCTTGGATTCCTCAAGGCAGCCTTCAAGGTTGTGCGTTCCCTAGGGTTCGCCTTTGCCTTACCTGCATTACCTTTCTTCTCCATCTTCGCCTTATCGTCTTGTTTTGCGTCCTGCTTTCCGTTAGGTTTTGCATCATTCTTTTTAGACTTTTGATCTATGTATTGTGATACTTCTGATTGTGCTGGAGCATCTGTCTTTGTCTTTTTACCAGATCGTCTGTCGCTATTCTTCGTATGTGAAGAACGCAAATGCACGCGCATAGGAGCGTGTTCAATAGCAAACAATCGGCGCAAAGATTTTTCAAGATAACGCACGTAAGAATCACCCACACGTTCTGCATCATTCACAAAAAATACAAAGGTTGGTGGCTCGCTTTCTGCTTGTGTAAGGTAATAAAACTTCGGGCGCACTCGGCGCACAACAGGAGGTTGATGCTTAGTAAGCACTGATTCCATCGCACGGTTGAGCTGTCCCGTTCCTACACGAACATAACACTCTGCCTTGATTTGTTCTGCCTTTGGCAAAAGCATTTTCAAGCCATAACGATTCACCGCAGATGTTTGCATAACAGGAACATGTTGGCAAAAAGCAAGAGAGTCAGAAAACTGTTTTTGCAAAGTTTTTCGAGCGGCAGGTGGCACAAGGTCCATCTTATTCAAAATAATGAGAAACGGTGTTTTGCGTTCATCGAGTAATTCAATAAGGCGCTTATCTTGCGCAGTAAGCCCCTGTAAAGCATCAATAACTAAAAAAGTGACATCTGCTTTAGACGTACTTTTCAAAGAGGAGTTAACAGAGAAGCGCTCCACCGTATCCGATATCTTCGTACGTCTTCTCACCCCTGCTGTATCAACAAAAATATAGGTACTTCCTTGCCATAAAAGCGGCACGTCGACACTATCTCTCGTTGTTCCAGCAAGCTCACTCACAATCATACGCTCTTTACCAACAAACGCATTCAAAATAGAAGACTTACCAGCATTTGGACGACCTAGAAGACAAATCTTCAAAGGGCCTTTTTTCTTCTTAGGCTTTTCAATAATGGGTGTTTCAATATCAACAGAAAGATCTTCAACAAAATCTATATCAAGAAGCTCTCTACCTGCTTCAAACTCATCTTCCCCAAGCTCACTATCGGCCAAAGCCAATTCTTCGGCATCAGCAGCAGGGATTTCATCAAAATCAACAAGACAATCCTCTGAGTCTGCATCAAAATCCGCTTCATCGAGTCCGTCTTCATCGAGTCCGTCATTATCAATGTTGTTTTTCGCTGCAAGCCCTTCTTGAATATACGCATCAGCTTGAAGAAGTTCGTACTTATCCGCTTTTGCTTTTTTCACTCGAATTTTTGCTTTTTTATTTCGCTTCGCATTTATCTCACTATCTTCACTATCGTCTAAAATAACAGACATTATTTCTTCTTCGTCATCATCTGGTATCTCAGGAAGCATATCAACCATAAGGCTTTCTAAATATCGAATCTGATTGCCATGCTCACCAGATACCGCAACCATAGGGAAGCCAAGTATATGGAATTCAGCACACAAAATGTCTTCACGTTCCATGCCGTCAACTTTATTCACCACAAGCAATAATGGCTTACCTAAACGACGCAAATAGCTTGCTAAATGCTCATCAAAAGGCGTAAGCCCATCACGTGCATCCACAACAAGACAAACGCCGCATGCTTCTGCAAGAGCTTCTTCAGCTTGACGTAAAATTTCAGCTTCAAAACCACGAAGACCTGCTGGGCCTTCCGCCACCGCAGCATGATTGTCAAGTGTGATACCACCTGTGTCCACAATCATAAAAGGGCGATGGAATCTATTACGAACGGTTCCTTCCATGCGGTCACGGGTAATACCCGCTCTATCGTGAGTAATAGCACGGTTACTCCGAATAAGACGGTTGAAAAGCGTAGACTTGCCTACATTGGGTCGTCCTAAAAGCACAACTTTATACATGGAAACCTCATGGGTGAAAACGTGGAAAATGCATTAAATTAATTCATTCTATTATAAATATCGATGTCATTGTACGCTTTTTCTAAAGCATTGTCCAATACACAAAAAAGGGAAAGATTATCTGAAAAAGAATAATATACTATGAGAAGGAGAACCACGTTTTTGCACCCTTACGAGTATAAAATTATCTAGGCAAGTTCCTTGCTAAAATAATTTAATCCAAAAACCGAATTTTCCCCTCGCTCCTTTTCCATAAAAAACACTTTATGAAAAACCCACCTGAGTACTGGTGCAGACATATGAGAATAGGTATCTTATACCTTAAAACATATGAAATATTTGCACAAACAAGAAGTTCAAAAAGTCATCCCATGACTTTTGAGGAGCTATAAAGACCTTGCATATCTATTTACTAAAAACAGGTAAGATAAAACAACTATATGTAACTAGTTACGCTTTTTATTGTTTTGTAAAAGGTATTTAGCCGTATGATAAAAATCTAGGGTTTTCTTATGCATATCATCCGCTAGACCCGGTAATGTGTCCACAAGGTTTTCAGGGGCAAATGTTTCTTGCGCATTACCGGCACCAAGTTGTGACAAATCGGGTTTCGCTGTCATGTCATAAAAAAGAACTCGTTCTTTACTATGGTCATCAACATTCATGTAATACACATATTTATTTTGTAACAAATAAATATACCCTTCGTGACGCCCAATGTAAACTCGATTGTCCTGAGCCTTATCTTTGAGATAATCGTACACGTATGTTTCTTGACCTGTAGCATCTTTTTGCAAAGAAAATTCTTTTGGCACAAACATACCATTAGGTAATTCATCCAATATATTTTTACCCAAGGTCGTATTCCTATGTTCAATCCCTGCCATAGCAGCAAGTGTCGGAAACATGTCAACCTGAGAATGAAGCGCAGGGTTGATTCCTGGAAGAACTTTACCTGGCGCATAAATAACAAAAGGCACATGCCACGCTTGAAGACCTGCGCTATTATACCCTGCTGTCATATTTTCCGATGGGTTTGTAAGCCCATGATCACCAAAAATAACAAATACTGTATTCTTAAACCAATCTTCTTTCTGTGCTTTTTCAAAAAATATCTTAAGCGCATGGTCCGCAAATCTTAAAGAATTATACTCTGCCGCACTCTCAAATCCCCAATAGCTCATCGTTTCTGGCGAAGGGTCAGGCACAAGCTCAAATCCTTCATTATCTGCAGGTATAGTATAAGGACGATGAAAGCCTGCTGTTTGAACAAAAGCAATGAAAGGCTTTTTGCTCTCATTAAATAAACCAACGGATTCACGTAATAAGGCTAGGTCAGAAATCCCCCAAACATCTGTATTAGGAGCTTCCCAAAATTCTTCTTCTAAGAGCTGTAATCCTTTAATATTATTTTGAAAAACACCTCGAATATTTGCCCAGTTTGCATTTCCACCAATCAGGTAATATTTTTCATAAGTGTCAAATTCATTAAAAAGAAGGTGTTGATCCACCACCTTAGGATTACGAGAGGAAGTACCACCACTAAAATTGATATCGGGTATACCCGTTAAAGAAGAAAAAATCCCTCTAGCTGTTGTTCGTGAATTTGCAAAGAAATTCGGATAATAAAGAGAATCCTTTACAAGTTCTGCTAAAAACGGTGTAGGGTTAATATTCCAATCTTTAGGTGAATTTTCGCTATCCATCTTTTCATCAAAACTCGCCATACCATGATCAAGAGAAGATCTATTGGTCCCGAGTGATTCCATCATAATGAGTACAACATTAAGAGGTTTCTCTCTTTCTTTTGCTGCTATATGACGGCTAAAGTCAAGAATATCCCCTTCCTGTGGGAGTATTTGACTGTCTGTTCCTAAATATGCTGCCATACGCGGAAACGCCGCACGGGTAGCATCCATATCAGGATCCACAACGTCAATAATATGTGTTGTGTCAAAGAGATTTTGCGTAGGGTGCAAAGCGATAAGAGCAATATTTTTGTCCGCACTTAAATAAGCATTGCTCCAACGTAACGGAAAGAAATTAGAACTTATTTGTCCATAACCCATAATAAACAAAGAAATGATCGCAAAAACCCTAATAAAAACAGCCATAGAAAACGACATGCTCCCTTGAGGCACTGCCATTCTATCCGATTCTATAAAAAAGTCCTTGCTCTTAAAACACGGTAGCCCTTTCTCTCTCTTTCTAATGAGCACATGTGTCTGCTTTCCAATAATAGCATTCCAAAAAACATAGTAGCCGACAATAACAAGAAAGAATGCCAAACTTATCCACACAACAGGATAGCTTTGCCACACCATAACCGCTGAAATCATAGGATTTTCAACGAACTCCATAAGAGTCATATCTAGGCGTTGCCTCAAATAGAAAAAGACGCCCAAATCAACAATATGTACCAGAATAAAAACTGAGAAAATCATGCTCTGAAAGGCACAAAAAATCTTTCTTGTGAAGGATGGAGTCAAATATAAAGTTCTTTCCACTGCGGGAATAAGTAAAGCAAGTGCAAGGGCTAGAGATGTGAAAATAGCATATCTAGTATCGAATTTAAGCCCAATATACAGCCCTTCACAAATAGCATCCCTATCAATTATGCTGGGTTCTATAAAGGAAAAAAGTACTAAACGAAAAGCAAAATATATAATAATGTGGAACAAAATTAAAAAAGCTATTAACGGAAGTGGGGAAAGTCGCTGTAACATATTCTTCATACTCAAAACCTTTTATTTTAAGGATTTCCCATATATGAGATAAACCTTGATTTCTTCAACAAAAACAAATGTACAAAAAGAAAAAGCATGACGACTTTTCATTAGAAAAAAGGCGCACGCATTCGTATTTATTATTTAGAATACATTTTTATATTTCTTGCCTATATTGCAAAGATTGGCGCAAAGTTTCTTTGTCCATAAACTTTACTTCTGCTCCGAGAGGGATTCCCTGAGCTAAACGAGTCACTTTAATATGCGAAAATTGTTGGCTTACTCGTTCTCGGACATACGCCGCTGTGGCTTCTGCCTCTGCGGTTGCACCAAGAGCTAAAATAAGTTCATTAATAGTGCCTTGCCTGAGGCGAGCAAAAAGCCTATCCATTTCTAAATATTCGGAAGGATTATTATCAAGAGCAGAAAGCAAACCACCAAGAAGAAAATATTTACCCTTATAAAAAGCACCCTCTTCAAGGGTCAACAAGCTGTCCCACTCAGAAACAAGACAAAGAACATCTTCACTTCGCAAGGGGTCAGAGCACACACTACAGGGATCAACATCAGAAAGAGCGCCACAAATATGGCAAAGATGTAAGTTTTCTCGCAATTCAGAAATACCTTTTCCTAGACGCATAGTTTCTGCTTCTGGCCACTTCAAAAGAGTCATGGCCACTCGCATGGCAGATTTTTGCCCAAGTCCTGGTAATCTCGCTATTTGTTCCACTAATATTTTGAGTGGTTCTGGAATTTTTTGCATATATATTTCATCGTCCTAAATCAGATTCTTTTCCTTTAACCACAGGTAAAGGAGAAGCAACTTTTATTTCTGGCATACTTTGATATTTTACAATAAAAGTGCCTACGTATTTTTTTTCACGATAAATCTCAACACGATAAGCGCTTGCTTCATTATTTATAGAAAATCTTTGTTGAAAGTCCTTTCTATAAATCTTCACATCGCTTTCATCTACACGGAGCCCATTTCCGACAACCGCGCCAATGGCATTTACCCTATATCCTTCACGAGAATTTACAGAAATAGAGTCTTCTGCAAAAACAATATCCCCAAAACGAACACGTTGCTCTACACCATCAACAAGAACGTTCATATGGTCGATACTTCTATCAACCTCGTGCCAGTCCGCTTTAAAGGTGGTTAATCTATTATTCCCATAATGTACTTGTACATAATTATTATGCGGAATAGCCGTTAATATGGGGCTATTCACCGAACATGCTACATCATTTTTTTCAAGAGGGATACTTCCAAGCTGCTTGCTACGAACATCGTTAAGAGGAAGAACAAGACGGTTTTCTACAAACCCAATATAAATATTATCCGAAAGAGCCGTCTTTATACTTGGCGAATTGAGTTCAAATGTTCTCGTATACTCAATGCCTGCATAGTCAAAAAAAGACTCCAGCATAGATAAATGATAATAGGTTCTATCCGCAACGGAAAGAGACTTGCTCGCCTCTAAACCAAACGCAGGCTTACCCTTTCCCAAGGCAAACCACGTAAGCGTTTTTGCCATTTCCTTATTGCCCTCGCCTGTCCGAGTATTATGTACATGGAATTCATGCTTTTTTTCCATGAGAGACTTATTCACATTTTGCGTCACAAACGATGCAATATTTCCTAAATCACCAAATTGTGGGGCATCAAAAGTATCTTGGTCGATAATAACAGAATTTCCCCAGCGATTAGGATTTTGTAGTTTAGATATGTATTTCGGGTTATAATACCCACTTCCATCGTGTAAGTTGAGTATGAGGTCAATCTCGGGCGAAATGATCATATCTTGAATGCGACATACAATATCATATTGAGGATCGCTTTTTTTCAAACTAGCAAACTTACGATTCATATCACCGTGAATGCCACGGTCTCGATTAATGATAGAAAGAAAATTCAAATTTGGAACAATGGTGACAGTGCCCTTCGTTACAGTATACTTCGTTGCAAGAAGAGACGCCGCAGAAAAGCCCCCAGGCTCATCTCCCTGAATGCCACCCACAACAAGTATATGCGGTGCGGTTTTTTCCATATCTAGCTCAGGCGTGCCCAAACGTGTTACAGTAAAATCAAGTATATTTGCCTTTATAGAAGTCGGCAGAATAGCTATTATAAAACAAAATAACGCTATATTCAGTATTTTTTTATTCAAAAGAATTCCCCTAAATGCGATGGTGCATTTTATACCGCACCCTGCCAATCGTCAAGCAAAACAAATAGGCTTTACAAAGCTTATAGTGACCCAACTAAATACACCATCTTAATCATAATCATAATCATAATCATTAGAATCCCATTTACTCACTTCAAGTTAATTATTGCAGTTATTAGAAAATATAACTAAACTCCTATCTCTTGGGAGTGATACACGGATTAACTGCACAAGCGTTTATCCCTCTGCGGTGAGAGCGTGATTCTAATAGTATTTCTTTATCAGCCCTTATTTCCTCTTTTACATTTTGTGAATAATAATTTGACTTATGGCGCGGAAGACTACAAAGTTTCCCACTTCCGATAAACGCATAAAAGGATTTAATATGCATTATACAGGACAAGTATATCGCCCACCTAGTGAATACGATACTCCATTATTAGAGGTCACTATTGGTTGTTCCCATAACAAATGTAATTTCTGTATGATGTATAAAAATACCCCATTTAAGATATCTCCTATGGAGCATATTAAAGAGGATATTGAAGAGCTGCAAAGCTGTGGCGTATCTTTTAGAAAAATTTACTTGCTCAATGGCGACCCTTGGTGTCTACCTACCCAAAAGTTATTGGAGATTGCGAAACTTATACACACCCATCTACCTAGCGTCAAAAGTATTTCATCCTACGTTTCCATAAAAAATATTATGGGGAAATCACAAGAAGAAATAAATGAATTACGAGCAGCCTTTTATAACGATTTACATATCGGCGTTGAAACTGCCTATGCACCTGCTCTCGATTTTCTGAATAAGGGTTGCAACTGTGAAGATATTTATGAGCAAATTCATAAACTAAATAGGGCAAAGTTTCGCTATAATGTTCTTCTCATGCTTGGTATTGCAGGAAAAGGCAATGCGGAAAAAAATGCAGAAGCTAATGCGAAGTTTTTGAATGAAACAAAACCACGTATAATTTCTGTGATGCCGACCACACTCGCTTTTGGAAGCGAACTTGAAAAGCTCACAGATGCAGGGGCATTTATTGAGCAAACCCAGCTTGATATGATTCTTGAAGAGAAAATGCTCATAAATTCCATCAACTATAATGGATACTTCTATGGTGGGCATAATATGAACCTTGTGCCAGTAAACGGTTTTCTCAAAGACAAACAAAAACTTATGACCAAACTAGAACACGCCATTAACACACTTGACCAAGAAATTCTTAATAGCACCCGACCAAGAGAATCTGTATCACAGGACCTTGCGTTGTAATTTGCCAGACCCCATGCTATACATTTTTTTCTGGGGAAAATGATTCCCACCAGACACCCGTGCTATACATTTTTCTCTGGGGGAAATGATTCCCCCCAGACCCCCGCATTATAAACACTATGAGGATTTTCCAGTTTCTCAAAAGAGAAAAACTTTGTTTATAATATTTTTTATTCGCCTTTTCAGGAAAGGGGGAGTATCCTACCAAACAGGCGGCGTAGCCGTTTGCGTTTGCGACATGGAACATGGGAGCAATTACGGAAATAGAGAGCAAGGCGAGGGGAAAACCTCATTTTGCGCTGCAAAATAGGGTTTTCCCCCTCAGTAAAATCATACTAATAAAAATTATTTAGATATACGTATTAGCTCTCTATTTTCATCAGCTAAACCTGTAAGAAGATACTTGCCTGAAGCATCGAATCTAAAGACGCCATATTTTGCCTCTAATTCGTAATGCTTCGCATGCCCTTCTTGAAATAAAAAGGAATCAGGTCTTATCACTATGGGTGAACGCCCATAAAAAGGTAATAGCCTTTCTCCTGCGAGCAAAGCTTCGCCATCATGGTAGCGAACAAAGTGCGCCACGCTACCTTTATCCGTATTAATCACTATAGATTGCGAGCCTTTTGGTCTTTCGTGCTCTAAACTTTCCTCGGCCACGGCATACGCTAAACGCATATAATCACCTTGAATAAGTGAGCGAGGATCAACGGGAGCTAATTGAAAAAATACAATTTCTCCTTCTTTTTTTATTTGCTCATTTTGGTAAATACCATAATTAAATGCAATTAGAATGACAGCTAAGCAAATAAATAATATCTTTATTCGCATGACGTATTCACCTTATCCCAAGCTTTATATTTTAGATAGAATCGCCCAATTAGTAAAAGAACACCACTCCCCGTAAGGATAAAGGACTTATATAAAAGAGATATATTAAGATTATAATAATAGAGTATAATAAAAAGAATCAAAGAAAAAATCCCAAGAGCAGTCAAAGCCTTTTCTTGCTTCGCATAAGCAAATACCATAAGCCCTAAAGCAAAAATAATGCCTGAAGCAGAAATCCCCCCTAATAGAAGCACCCCAATGGACGCTATAATAAACGGCTCTCGTTTGAACTCTTTTACACTGCCAGCTATTATATATAATAAAGAAATAAGCCAGGCACTCATGAGAATATTGCTAAAAAGAACACCTATATACAGATTCTTATTATTATAATCGGATAAATCATATATATTTAACCATAGTAAACTGATCAAAAGTGACGTCGCTAATGCATACAGCAAGGGCGTGTAGATGGGCTTTTCTATTCCAAATTTCAACAAAATGACAAGGCCGATAGATTGAAACAAAATAAAAATATTATATAAAATTTCTTGCGTCCCTATACCATCAGTACTAATAAATATATTAACCAAAGTAAAACATAGGACGTTTAACACCATGATAAAACGCCCAACTGGCATAGTATAAAAAGGGTAATTTATACACGTAATAATAAAAAATAATAAGCACATTTCCCACAGTTCAAGGAACTCAAATGCTCCCAGAGAAAGCAATAAATACCCCACGACGAGGGCGGTAATAATTATTTGATTCCAAAAAAATAAACTAATCGGATTCTCATCACTCATTAATCGCTGGACTACGGTTGAAAGAATAATAAAAATACAACCTAATGTTATGAGTGTTCCCTCATTTTCAAAAATTATGTCAAATGCAAAAAAAATAAACAGACAAAATAAGAGAGAGGCAATCAAGGCACCCAATCCGACTAGGAGCTTCAAAACAAAAGGGAAAGAGAGCTTCTGTTGCTCCTTTATAATATCCTTAGAAAAAGAGTCACTGATATTAAGCCCTTTCTCCTGTAGCGCTTCAAATAAATCTTTAACATTCCACTTCTGATTACTCTTAATCATAGCTCACCTCAAATTCTTTCATAATCATTCTAAGGTACATAGCCGCCACACTGAATACGGCTAGAGCGATACACGCTAGCACAAAGAAAACCCCACTGGATTTCGCATCCACAAGAAATATATTGAAAAACACTATCAATACAAGCAGGCAACTGGAAAAAAGCACTATTGTCAACGGCCATATATCTACCTGTTTGTATCGGTAAAAAAGAAATATTATCCCATGCCCTAAAATCCCAAGGGCTCCATTTAGGAAAATAATAAGAGAAGTCTCTTCAAAAATCCAGATACAAACAGAATTAAACATAGTGACTACAAGAATCAAAACAATCAAATTTCGTGTCCATCGAGCTTGAAGCCATAAACAATTCTTCTTTATGACAAAAAATTCACGCAATAACAAAGCTATAGTATTAAGAATCAACAAATACGTATAAATGAAAGCCTGCAAATTCAGCGCTTCATTACTACGCTGTATATCTTGATCGTGCCATAACATGAGGAAAACATTTGAAATAATCAAAAACAAAGCCCATTGTGATGAAAACTTAGATATCAATGTCCAGCCTAATATAAGTACTGCCCACATCATAAATAATTGATAACTGTCGGCGCCTGTTTGATATATCTGGCCAAATACCGCCATAAATACACCAACAAAAATACTGGCACATAATAATAAAAGTTGCCCCGGCAAGTTATCCAATGAGTAAAAAAACGCCCCAAATAAACATGTAACTAGACCCACTTGAATTATTGAAAGCTTAATAATTGGACTCATCGACGCCCAGTTATATGCAAAAAAGAAAGTAATCCCTGATAAAATTAATGTAATCCCAAGAAAAAGAAGTAGCCAAGATACCCACAAGCCCCATGCTCGCTCTATCGGTTCTGTAGACAAAATATTGAGAATGGAGTTTTTATCCTCAAGGCTCAGCTTACCGTGAGCATATAAGGACTCAATAACCTTTCGACTAACAGGAATATCCTCAAGTCTCGGAAGACTTGAAGTATTTGACACATTTGGTGTGTTTGGTGTATTTGAAATATTTTGTTCTATTTCCATAGATTCCTCGGTCTTTTTTATACTATGCTGCTAAATAAAAAAGTCCCCATTGCTGAGCCTTCGGCTCTTCTACAGAATGTATTACATTCTTTGCGATGGAGAAGTGTCTGCGGCAATGAAAATAATATTCTTTCGCAAAACATATGAGATGCCTAACTTAAGTCTTGGTATATTTTAACGTACGTAAAATAGGTAGAAAAGGCGCAGCAAAGGAGTGTTGAACAAAAGTTAACATTATGCGTAAAAATGTATGCCCTACGTAAGAGTCTAATCTAAATTCATAAAGACTCTTTACCAAAATTATCGACAAAAAGCTCTGATATATTAACTTCAAGAGCTCTCGCTATGGTCTCAAGCGTTGAAAGGCGACATTCAATAATTAAATCACCACGAGCTCTTGTGATGGTCTGACTTGAAAGTCCCGTAACATCTTCGAGCATGGTATACGTTATGCCTTTTTCTTCCATTAGTTCTTTTATTCTACTTTTCACCATTGAAGCTCCTAGTTACTTCAATGTAGCAAATTATCCTTGACATGTTCACGGTGATATATCAAAGCATGTCTTAGGGGAATAATATGCAAATACCGTCAGCCGAAGAAATAGGATATATAATTACACGTATTGCAATTGCTGATGAAAGGTTTGCTAAACTCTTACTTTTATCAGCGTACAAAGCAAGGAATAAGGTCTTACCTGATAATGCAGATAAGATAAATCTCTGGCTAAGAATTATGGCAAACTTTAGAGAGCATGTAGCATAGCAAGAGGAGAGGTAGGTGTCAGTCTTATGTCACGTCGTAGAACACTCAAATATTATAATCATAGTACGTAGTGCTCAAGGTCTTAATATCTTTCTCGTCGTGTGGCGCATGCCACCCCCAAAAGTTATAGCAAAGCATGCACAAACTACGACAAGCACTAAATATGTAGCAGACAGAAAGCTCAAAAAAATTTCATTACCCCGAAAGCCTCCACCAAACTTGGAGCATGAAGCAAGAAAGTCGTCAATGTCAGGTTAACTCTAAAAGGGAGAAAAGCACACAAAAAGTGTTGAACAAAAGTTAACCCTATGCGTAAAAAGGGAGGGTATATGCTTGTTGTATATCTTTAAACAAAAAAACGTATTGAATAAAATTTTATTACTAGGCAGTGTTTATTTTTTTGCTTTCCCTAGGTCACATCAATGTGCTTCCAATATTTCTTTTACTAATTCGCTTGGTTCAATTTCGAGAACATGAGCAATTTTAACAAGCGTTTTTAAACTGGGTTCTTTTTTATTATTTTCGACCCTTGATATATAGGAAGCATCATTATTAATTGCTAACCCTAAAGACAATTGACTGATGCCTTTTTCCATTCTTATTTTTCTTATGATTTTTCCAATATTCATCATTTATACTTACTTGACATTGTACAAACATTCATTGTATTATCGTACAAATTGAGAATAATAAAACTGACATGTCTAGGAAAATAATATGCAAATACCGTCAGCCGAAGAAATAGGATATATAATTACACGTATTGCAATTGCTGATGAAAGGTTTGCTAAACTCTTACTTTTATCAGCGTACAAAGCAAGGAATCAGGTCTTACCTGATGATACAGCTAAGATAAAACTCTGGCTAAAAATTATGGAGAACTTTAGAAAGCACTTAACATAGATAATTATGGTTCACTTGGTTAACTTTTTTGCCTTTTTAGGGCTGTGGGCTTTTTATTGGCTTTCTTGGTTTTGCTTGGCTTTTTATTGGCTTGGCTTTTTATTGGCTTTGGGTTTGAGATATTTTTTGCTTTGGGCTTTGCGTTTTCTTTACTTTTGGGACTGCGATATTTTAGCGCTTGCCGATGGCTTCCGTGTTTGGCGATAGCTTGGGTGTGTGGCATACGCCACGACATGAGGAATATTAGAAGCG
>CAMQVJ010000049.1 GCA_947038175.1 uncultured Desulfovibrio sp. | reverse complement strand
TTTGTGGCACAAAATGAGGTTTCCCCCCTCAAACTCCCCCCTTCCTGAAAAAGCAATTAGTATGAATGCTTTGGGGGAATTATTTTTATTTCACTGTATTACAAGAAATTTCTTCCTCTAGGAAATTGAAAGAAGAGTTCGTTTAGCCTCTTGATCGCAGGTAGGAAGAAACAAAGGACGGATTATAATTTTCTTTGCTATCCAGACTTTTTGCTTTATCCCAAGCGAGCATGGCTTTATTTTCTAAATTTTGAGCTTTTTGCATATCATTGCCAAGACTCACGCAAAGCTCTGCCGCCAACTGCCAAGCCAGTGCATCATAAAACAATGAGTCCCAAACACTTGGGTCACTCACGTAAGAGGTGTACAGCAAAATAGCATCGGATACATTTGTCACAATAAGCTTTGTTCCATCTTGCCCAAGTTCAACGGAGAAATTTTGTTCGCCCCCTTCCGTAAGCATGAAGCTATCTACTCCACCAGAGCCAGCAAAGGAAGCTGGATAAACAAGGCGAGCAGAAAGACAGTCTTCAGGATATTGGTACAAAGTCGCAGAACCATACAGAAATAAAATTTCCTTCTGTGCCTGCACCTCCCTACTTTGAAGTGATTCTCTCTCGTTTTGCGTTTGTGCATATTCTGCCAACGCAGACGCATAAGGATTATTAATCTCATGTGTGCGATTATTAGTAATGCGAGCAAGAGAAATCTTCTTTGTCGCAAAACGCCAAGGATACGAACGCAACGCAGTGCGCATAAGATGGGGTAATTTAACCGCACATTGACGAGACTCATTACTCGCCTCCCCTAAACTTGTTATCTGGGCAATCCGCTGACCACCCGACCTAGAAAGAGCTAAATTGCAAAGCTCTACCTGAGAAACTGACATACACTTTCCTTTATTTTTTCTTTCAGAAGAACTCTAAACTACCCAAACAATCGCCTTTTTCTTTCCTAAATCTCTCAACTCTTCACCTAAATAAACGCTTCAATCTAAATCTCTCAACTCTCTAAGAACTCTTAAACATTACCCCACAGACCAATCGTTTTTTCTTTCCAAAGAACTTTAACTCACAGACCAATCGTTTTTTCTTTCCAAAGAACTTTAACTCACAGACCAATCGTTTTTTCAGGAGGGGGCTTGGGGGAACCTCATTTTTTTCAAAAAAATGGGGTTCCCCCCACAAAAATCCCTAATGGGGTTCCCCCCACATAAAAACTCTTAAATCTGGCGGTCAAGAACGAGGGCTGCTGTCACAGTGCCTGCGGTGGCTTTTCCTGTGAGTACATAACGGACACGTAGGAACGCTTCACTTTTAGGTGGTAATGAGCCAAAGTTTATGGTGCGAGAGGCATTGAGTTCCGCCTGAGTTTTTTCTCCGCTTGTGGCTATGGTTTTCCATGCGGCTTCAAGGGGTGGAGTTCCTTGTGTACCTTCGGCGCTTTGAATTTGCACTTCGAGAGTAGTGAGACCTTCAAAGGGTTCTGCCACTTGAATAAGGGGAAAAATAGGCAGACCAGAACCGACTTCTTTTCCTAAAAATAAACTTTTGTCAGAAACGGCGGTTGCGGTGAGCGCTTGATTTTGTGAAAACATAAGGTTTGCATCTAAATACATATATATTCCTTTTTGAGTTAAAATGTTGTTTTCATAAGTCTTTTTGTTCTATGCATTGATTGGTATTCGTTGTTAATGTGTGGACTGTATGGGCTGTGTGGATTATTGAGGGGAAACATAAAGTTCCCCCTCTGTTGCTTTATACGAGAGCTTCTTCTGTATTGAGAATGGCATCAACACGGCGCACAGGCATACCGAGGAAGTGTGTGACTGGTTTACCTTCGACGTTGTCAATGGAGAGATGAGCGTTGCTCTTTTCCATGGCCATAATATCGAGAACAGTTTTCACATCACGGTTCATGTACCAAGTCATTTTTGCTTTATTGGTTGCAGGAATTTTGTTTGCTGCGGCTATCATGAGGCGGATAAGACTTGTGCCCACATTTTCTTTTGTGCCGTTGATAATGCTGTTGAAAGCGGACGTATCGATATTACAAACACGAACGATATAACGCCAATCACGCATACTTAGGCCGCAATCCCATTTGAAATGACTGCGATAGCCCTGATAATGTCCGCCGTTATTGTCACGCAAGGTTTGCTCGCCAAGGTCATTAATTTGAAGCCCTGCTTTACTGCCCTTTGGATAAATCCCGTGCAGGGTGTTGTCGCCCCAACCACAAAGCCAAATAGAGGTATTTGTTTTGCCTTTACCACCAAAATCAAGAACGTTTTCCGCAGATTCAAAACCGCTAAGAGCATTGAAGCGTGGAGAAAGACCCATGAATTTTTGAGGCTCAATATGCGTATTGCCATAGAAAAGCGCCTTTGCCATTTCTTGGTTCATGGATTCCACAAAGCCAGACTCTTCACTCATGCGCCAGTCGGCTGTTCCACCATTCAAATCCGCAAGGGACTTATCCACTTCAGCGTAAGATTCAAGCATACCGCACGTATCATCGACACTCTTTGTGGTGCTTTTTGTTGGCTGAACGCCGTAATTGAGCAAACGCCATGTGGCAGCAGGTAAACCAGTACGGATAGTGGTGCGGTGACCTGTGGGTAAATTTCCCTCAACCCACATGGCGTCTTCCAAAATTTCATTGGTTTTTGACATAAGCTCAACCAATTTAGTAATCTTTCCTGATCCATCAAAACGCTTCGCTGCGTCCACAAGATTCGTTGCAATACTATGAGACATAGAAACTCCTTGGGCTTTTTGCCCGAAAAAAGGTTAAAGAAATCCACAGCCTTTATTTTTGCAAAATGACAAAAAACAAAGAACTCTGTGTATAAAATGTGTTTTTTTGAAGATTTTTTTTAGGGGGAATTTTTTGAGGGGGGAAACCCCATTTTGTTTTTTTAGGGGGAGTGTTTTGAGGGGGGAAACCCCATTTTGTGGCACAAAATGAGGTTTCCCCCCTCGCCCCCCTTCCTGAAAAAGCAATAAGTATTGGTGTTTAGTGGAGAGTCTATTTCACTGCACCAAAGCTTCAATCATGCGTAATTACTCGCTATGCCTATAAATAGAAAAAACTACACCACCCGTTTGAAAACTGGAAGCCTCATATTTTAGTGTTTTTGTAAACAAAGTTTACAAAAACATATATGTGGGGGTTAGCCTACCCAGCGGGCAAATTCATCGAGTTTGTTTTCCTTAGCTTTAAAAAAGCTTAGAGAAATAGTGAAGAACACGAGGGACAAAGCCTCTCAAAACAAAATAACGTATCTGGTATTTAAAGTTTTTTGAGAGATAGGGGGTTTGGGGGAAAGAGAACTTTTTTTCAAAAAAGTTCTCTTTCCCCCAAGAAACTCCAACTCCCCCTAAAAAAACTTCTTCCCCCCTAAAAAAAATTAGCCACGGCGCATGCTTGGATAAAAGAGTTCAGCTGCGCTGAGTTCTCTTTCTGGTTTTTGTCCGATGGCTATGTTCTTTTCTGAGAGAGATCTTCCTACTCGGTACATGAATCGCACGACTTCGGGGTGGGAGCCAAAGCCTGAGTCTGTGAGTATTTTTTCGAGTGTGCCGTCGTCGAATCGGGTCATGGCGGCTTTTGCATAGCGCATATTATCGTAGTATTTAGAACCGCCATATTCTTCATCATTTTCGCAAGATTCACGCATTTCTCTTTCAAAATGGTCGTTTGTCATTTCTTGTCTGGAGTTTGCTTTTTCCACAACGGATTCGTAGAATCGTGCGACTTGTTGCGCAGTTTTGACGTCTATTTGATTATGCATGGCGAAATTCTTAAAATCATCGACAAGCACGGTGTCTACTATGGTTTCTGGTGAGAACTCAAAATTATATTCATTGGCATTTTGAATACCGCATGTTGGTTCTGTGAGCACTGTCCCCCTTGCTAGGCGTTGCGCTGTAGGGTCTTGCTGGGAATTGTTTTCTTGGCTGTTGCTTCGTTTATCAATATTTTGGTTTGGGCCCCTTGCAATAGGGGATTTTGGGGTGTTTTCGTCTGTCCCGTAGGATTTCGGGTAAGGAGCGCTTTCGTTTTTCCTTGTGCCATTTTGGTTTGAGCTATTTGCTCCTGAATTTTCGCCCGACACTTGGCTGGTCATTTGATTAGACATCTCGCCCAAGCCTTGATTGGTCATTTCATTAGACATTGTTTCTATCCTCTCCTAAAAGTTGATTTATAAAATTTGCCCCGAGTTCAAAAACTTGATGATAAATAATAAGCCCCACACTGCGCCTACCTTCATGCCAAGCGTAAAGCGCTGCATCACCAACGGGGATATAATCGAAAACACCACACGCCCGCAGCATTCGACGCAGAAAGCGCCGACCCTGAGGAGTATTCAAAAGAGCTAATAAATCGCTCTTCATAATGCGTGGATCGTCTAATATATTCCCTTTATTTTCCATGAATTCATCATCATTCTGTAATAAATTTTCAGGGGATACAGCGAACATGTTAGTATTATTAGCTTCACTGTTTAATGAATCTTTGTTAAATTCACTCGCGCTAAGATTTGTCATGCTTCACCTACGCCTTTTTTACATTTGTATTTTCCATAAGCTCTTCAGGGTTTTGCATAGACTCTTCAGGGCTTTGCACACCTTCTTCAAGTCCTTGCATACTTCCTATATCCTCTATGTTTGCGCCAGCATTCCCCATAAGCCCTTCAACCGTTGGCACAGCTCCCATACCGCCCATGCCCTGTGTAGCCGACACAGCGACATTATTCAACGCTCCAGCACTAAGATCAGTAAGCGTTCCCACAAGACGGCTTGTCACGGTGTCTTTATCGAGTTCAATCTCTGACAAGGTTTTCGCCATATTCACACCACTACCAATAAGCGCCATTTGCTTCTGCTCTGCGCTATTTTTTTCAAGTTCTGCGCTTCTTTTTGCCCTTAGCTCTGCAACCAAGTCTTTTCCACGTAAAATAGAATGTGGAACACCCATAAGTTTTGCGCTATGAATCACCATTTCATCTGCGTCCAAATTATCAAGAACATCAGGCTGTGCACTCGCTAAACTGCCAACATACATACTGATTTCTTTAATCGCGGATATATCAGAACTCTTCTGCGCAAGGGCAAGGCTTGACTGCATTTCAATTTCCCACTCCATTCCACTAAGTGCAGGTGGAACAGGAGCAAGCTGGCCATAACGACGCATCACACCAAGCACACGTTGAATAAGCGGTTGAAAAAGCTCACTTCTCAATCTCTCAAGAGTTGGCCCCAACATAATAAGCTTCTCTGCATTGCGCTCAATAACCTCTGTCGCCGTCATCCGCTTATCACTCTGAGTCAAGAGCAAAAACAAATCCTTATAGAAATGCTCGCCTATCTGCTTACGGATTTGCTGTAAATACAAATCCAATGCCTGTAAATTCGCCCGCACTTGATACGTCGGCGTAATAGCAGGAGAAGCCCCATTTGTATCAACAAAATTCGCAAAACCAGGGCGCAATGCAAACTGCCCACCCTGATTACGTATCGCATTCGACACATTCATAGGAGGTTTGATTTCAAGCTCTAAAGCGTCTAAGCCGTCCGCTCGCATTCTCTGCAACATTGCAACATCAGGCAATGCATCCATGCCAGGCCCACGACCATAAACACTACCCCCCGTCACGTCCCAACGAGGGCAACACGCAGGAAATTCCTCGTATCCGTCCTCCTCAAGCAAAACAGAATCTTGACCCATAAGCACATAATACGATGCGAATGGACGATTCTTAGCATCTGCCAACTCAAAATTATACTTCTCTCGTGGTTCAATCCCATGCACAATCTCAAACCGAATATCTGAATCAGAATCCGCAAGCTCCCGAACCCGATCAGGGCAAGCGTCACCAAAACGATCAAGCATCTGCAAGGCATTCAAATGAAAACGACGGTAAAGAGTATTCACACGCCCACGACTATCGCAATCTAAATAATACTCACCCACCGTCAAATTTCGACAGCGAATAACCTCCCGCTCATCTTCCTCAATTAGGAAAACTCCCGTACCAAACGCCGCAAGCTCTGCATAATGCGCATGAACAGTCGGGTAAAAATTCGAACCAGAAAGCACAGCATGAACCCGCTCCTGTGTGTCCTGCAGCCACAAGCCAATGCCCTGCAACGACTCCAGCGTCTTATCCTTCAATGACAAGCGAAACCAAGGCCGAGCAGGTGAACTCAATCCACCATGCATGCCAGCTGCCAATATTCGCAATGCATACAATGCAGTCGAATCAACTATCCTATGATTGCGCTTCGAGCCCTCCCTATCAGATTGTGAATGTCCACCAGAACCTCCACCGAAATTCCCCTTCGATGGCAACATCAACTCACCTATCTCCTGCCAGTGCGACTCCCATGAACGACGCTCTCGCTCAAGCACACTCAAACGCCTAAGAACATGACGTATCCTTTCTTTTTCCATTACTATTCCATTTTATTTTTTTGTTTGTTAAGGGGAGGGGATTGTTTTTAAGGGGGAGAAAACTTTTTTGAAAAAAAGCTTTTCTCCCCCTAACCCCCTCTTTCCAAAAACTTTTAATATAAGAGCTAATTTTCAAAGCACTAATGCAATCAAACCCAATTTCCTATTCAATTAGGAATTTTTTAATTCCAACAAGTCTCCCTCAATTGAGGAATTTTTTGTTTTGAGAAGGAAAATATGGTATTTGCGAAAGGAGTGTACTTAAGGTACATGACTTGAGCAAATACTAATATTTGATGCAGTTAGATGCCAAAAGAACCAATTGATATACTTGCGCTTCCGACCGACTCCCTCAATTGAGGAATTTTGGCATCTACCAAGGAAAAGGGATTATTTGAGAGAGGAGTGTACTCAAGGTACATGACTCGATAAAATAAACGCTTTGACGCAGTTAGATGCCAAAAGAACCAATTGAAAAATTCACGAGTCCAACATATCCCCTCAATTGAGGGATTTTTTGTTTTGAGAAGGAAAATATGGTATTTGCGAAAGGAGTGTACTTAAGGTACATGACTTGAGCAAATACTAATATTTGACGCACTTCAAAACGTAAAAGCCCTCAATTGAATTAGCCGCCAAGAAGGTTCTTCTTGCTAGTACTAGCAACACTAGCCAGCCCAGAACTACTCGTTAGCACAGTTCCCTTTTGTCCAAGAGCCTGCACTCGTTTGCGTCGTTCTTCGTCTCCTGCCTTGCGCACACCTTCATCAACCAACGTCGGCAAGGGAGCAGGAATCTCCACTGGTTCAACTTTTGGCATAGAGGCTGATCCTCCTTTACTACCGCCACCACCCATGGTGACCTCCTTTATATTGCACTTTTCCGTGATTTTCTTGTCCATAAAAAGAGAACGGACAAACCACATCAAAAACACAAAGATTATAGGTTAATACAATTTTCAAACTTCCAATTCTTACTGAGACTTCTAGCTCAAAATTCTCATATACGTGTTCCAACTCGAAATTCTCATTGAAACACACACATAGAAAATTCTTACGAATTTCTTACAAAAATCTCATTTGAGATTTTCACGAGTGAGAACACTAATCACGCCATCTCGGTGTTTTTTCGTTTCCGAGAAGTAACAACTTTTTGGCAGTACACCAAAGAGAGAAAACCCTAAATCCTTAATAAATTTAAGTGCATGTCGATAAACCTTAGGGGTGATTCCCATGAGAGCGCTCAAAACAAAAGCCCCGTCGGCATCTGTTGTAAGAAGTAAACTCCGCACGACATATTTCCCAATTGCGTTTTGCTCTAAAAAAGCAGCACGCACATAGCAGAAATGAATCATTGCTGATTTACCGAGGGGATTATTGAGCCAGTACATAGCAAGTATCTCACCAAATTCATCTTCAATAAGACGAACATCTTGACTCGTCCCCTTTGCCCATAAACAAAAATCATGGGGATTGCTCGGCATACATTCGTAGAATGTCATTTGTGCCACACCTTCTGCGGTCAATTTTTCCCAAAACTCACATAATACCTCGTCATCAAGTCCCCTTGCTCGTAATGTTCTGTATTCCTTCATCACAGCTCCCTTACTTTTTGAAATACCTTTTCTCAATATTTCTACTCGTGCTCGTAAAAAAACTTTCTTCACCCTACCCTCCTTGTCTTATCCACCTACAATCATAACAATTTCTATGACACCCCAATCCAACCCACCCTATGTGTCATAGCCAGTAAAAGTAGAAATTAAACAAAAACTATTCTTTACCATTGAATAAAGGAAATGTTTTTTAAGGAAAGGGGGAGTTTGAGGGGGAAAAACTCGTTTTTTTCAAAAAAACGTGGTTTTCCCTCTCAAAAAAACATAGTTTTCCCCTCAAAAAATATAACTATTCAAAAAAGTTATGGGCTGAGGATTGTGGTCTTTGTACGCTGAGTGGAAAGACTGCACCTAGTTTCGGGTCGAGTATTCGAGAGAGGCAGTCGAGCATATCGTCGTGCCCTGCGACGGGGAAGTTTAGGTATTCATTTTTATAAAATTCTTGCACAAGATCGACGGCAGTTCTGTCTGATCTGACGTGAATAAGCTTGTGTGGAAACCATAGCCTTGCTTGTTCAAAGACGGGAACGAGCCTTCGTATCCTGTCTGTTTTCGCCATAGCGCCACCGAGTGGTATTATGGAAAATCGGTAATTTTCTTGTTCCATTCGGTATTTTATGTGTTCTATGTCGGCTTGAATGCCGTACTGTTCGTAGCCGACGCTAAGGGGTCGGTGTTTTCTGTGTAGATAGAAGAGGGCTTCTGCTCTTTCGTGAAGGGCTAATCGGTCGTGTACGCCATCTATAACGTAGTAGAACCCGTCGTGATTGAGCCCTATCACCCACATTGACGTGTAATCCGAGCCTTCTTTTTTGCTTGAGGCTGGGTCCACTACAATGTAGCGGTTCATATTTTCCCCGTGCCTACTTTGAATTTGTGAGCCTGTGCTTTGGGGGGGTGCTCCTTCTAAGCTTTTCCCGTTTAGTCCTTGCCCGTTCAATCCCTGCCCATAAGCACTTTGCCCTTGTGAATCTTGTGTATAATCGCCTCTATTTTGATTGCCACCTGCGTTCATGTGGTCGGTGTTTAGCCCTGTGCTTGGCAGAGTTTGAAACCATTCTTTTTTGAATCCCATGGCATTGTCAGCGAGGGGATTTTGCAACATTTGGCATGCAAAAACATAGGGCCCCATGTCTCGTCTTTTTTTCGCAAGGGACGTACCATCAAGAAAAACGGCTTTTCCCATACTCAGCCCATCTTCAGTAGCGGGGTGAATACGGGGTATAACACTGCCCTGTTCCATTATAAGATGATAGGTATCGGAGGCGTGATAGCGAGTTCCAATCATGCGCAAATGCCCGTCTCTTGCGCCCAGATTAAGGGATAAACGCCACGCATCGGTGGTTTTCTTGATTTGTTCGGGAGTGCTTACGGACTCAAGGGTAACCACGTCATCATAAATAAGCAGTCCAAAGTGTTTGCCTGTGGGTTGCCCGTCCACAAGCCCCCATGCTTCAAGGGTTGCTTCCTTAGGATTTCCGTCTCTTTTCACAATAAGCCCACCGTCTTCGCTCCAAGTTCTTGTTCTTGCTTCCGCTTTTTCTGGTGAGCTAATATGTGGAAAATAGGCACGCAGAAGGGTGTTTGTTTCCCATTCTCGTTTTATTTGTCTGAGAAAAGCCTTCGCAATAGGGCGAGTGTGGCTAAAAATTCCCACGGTGATATTAGGGTCATTCAGTATATTTTGAATGGTGAGCCCAATAGTAATAATGGTTGATTTATAATGCTCTCTTGCCCATAAATCCAAGTGATCGTTAGGGTTTTTCTGCACCTCTCGACAGCGATCAAAAAGCCAATCGTTATCCATATCTTTTCGATTCATGCCGTAAACAAGCAAATAAAACAAATCTCCTTGCAGCAATGCTTTGATATCTTCACAGATTTCTAGGTCTTCATTGAAAGGAATTTCATCGGCGTTTATGATATCTTTAGCACTCACTTTTTTAAACTGCGTTGCTTTATGGAGGCTTGATTTCTTTTCAGTTATTTTCTTTTCTGGTGTTTTCTTTGTTTTACTTGTTATTACAATACTTGAATCCAACAATGCCGCTGATTTTACTATTTGTGCTGATACAGGCGGCTTTCCTATGTCTGTTAACTTACTGATATCCCCAGACTTATCTGTCTCCGCTAACGTTGCCAATTCCGCCAATTCCGCCAGTTTAAGCCTTTCAATTTCTCTATAATTGTCATGCGCTTTCTTATACATGCGTTTTGCGCCCTGTCTTGTTTGTGCCAAGAGCGGCAAGCCTTGTTTATTTTTACGCATACTCTCCCTTATTTTATTTTGAAATTTGTTTGTTTTGGTTTTGTTTTGTTTGGTTTTGTTGGGGAGAAAACTTTTTTGAAAAAAAGCTTTTCTCCCCAAGCCCCTCTTTCAAAAAACTTTTAATAATGGGGCTTTTCAAGTGTCTAGATTGATTGTTGGTTCATTAGGTTCTAGGTATTCATCGCTATTTAGGTATTCTTCACTATTGAGGTATTCTTCACTCTGTCGGTATTCCTCACTATTCAGATATTCTTCGCTTTTCAAGCTCTCTTCCGTATACTGAGCATCGCCTAAAAGCAGCTCATCTATGTCACCTATGCCATTTGTGATGACGCCGTTTCGCATACGTCTGGAAAGAATAACTGCTTTTGCACCAAGAAGCTCCCCAAAAGAATGACTCTGCATATAGCCTGCCGCCGTTACAAAATCATTCATCCGAATACAAGCAAGAACAGACTTCATACTCAAGAGTCTCTCTTTTCCAATAATATGTGCAAGATGCATAAGTGTATCTAAACGTATAAGGGCGCTCTCACTCTCTGATGGTGAGACACCTAAAAGCTCCCACTCCCTCATTTTTGCTTCTTTTTTATTCTTTGCCTTTTTCAATTCTTGCTTTTCAATTTTTGCGTATCTCTTCTGTTCTTCACTCGCTTCGTGCATTTTTTGATTTTCATATGCTGATTGACTAGCACTATAAATATGAGTGTTTTTATTTGTATTTTCAGTGTTTTGTGAATCAGGAGAAGCATTAAGAGAAGAACACTCGGCAGGATTTACAGGAAAAAACGTCAACGCTAAAGACGTATCAACACATGCCTTAGAAACAAATGCCTGAATAGCCGCCGATGTGCCTTGTGAGGAACTACTGGAACGGCTTAACAAAGGGTTTTGCCAACTATTGGCTGAACTACTTGAAGACCTATTGAGCGAAGCCTTTGGCGAACCGTTTGAAGAGCAACTCAATAAAGCGTTTGGCGAAGCGTTTAGCGAAGTGTTTGGCGAAGCGTTTGGCGAGTAACTTGGTAAAACTTTTTTTGAAGTGCCTAACGTATTATTGGACGAGCTATTGGGTGAACGACTTGGCACAATGTCCGATAGGGAAGTCGATACAGTATGAGCGCAGGCAAAACGTGGATTTTTTCTATTTTTATTATAACCACTTGGGCGCTTAAAATGCTCCTGATAAAGAGAATTTTCCCTATCTATCACATCATTATTCTGTTTTTCTAAACTTTTATACTGCGAATGCGCTTGGCTACTCAGCAAAAAAAAGGCGTCTCTACACTGATTAGCAAGAGACCTAAACGCAGAGCTTTTTAGTGAAAGTTCCTCAAAGCTTTGTAAAATATCACTAATAAGTAATTCTTCTGCTTTTTCCCTATTAATACGAAAACCACAGGAAAGCACCATAGCATGCAAATTTCCTTGATAATCAATAAGTTCCCCGTCCCGCATATCATAAAAGCCATTTCCATTATAAAGCTTTATGGCATGCGCTAAATCACTATCATATTCACTCAACAAATCAGGGTTATCCATTATTTTATGCCCATAACCAATATAAATCTCACCAAAAATATCTTCTTTTGGAAAAGCAGAAAAACCCTCTTGCTTTATTTCCTCAACTAAGAAACCACTTGGAATAGACATACTCACCCCTTTTTACGTTTCACAAGCTCTTATGCTTCGACGTGTTTTCTTGCGAACTTTTTCCACCTATGAAGCGAAGAAATAATTCTTAGAAAATTCAAAAGCCTGCGTCATACATGCTGTATAAAACTTGTACCACCCCTTTTTTTTTAAAAATAATCGGGACGGCTGGGGGATTAATGGGGATAGCAGGGGATAGTAATTTCCCTCTTGACAGGTTTTTTATAAATGACGATTTTTTGAAAAAATCAAATCATTTCAGAGTGATAAAAATGGGGAAATTTCTTGTTTTTTGAGATTTACGAATTCTAGTCTAATTTACGACTGAAAATTTAGTCGCTAAAATGGCGTTTTTATCGAGTTTCACACTTTGACTAATAATATTTTATAATATTATAAATGGGTTAATGATAAAAAAAAAGTTTCAAATAACTTGTTTTTGAAACAGTTATAAGAAACTTTTTAGAGGCATCAATCAGGTTTTATAGTTATTTTTTACCTTTCTAATGAGGCCATAGAGCTTTTTAGGCAGAAAAAGTCCTTTCGTTTGGTATTATTTTCTATTTTGCTTCTATCTCTTTTAAAATAAACATCACATGAAGCCCGTACTATTTTCAGAAAGAGAGAATTAAATAATGGAAGAAGAAGAAGAAGAAGAAGAAGAAGAAGAAGAAGAAGAAGAAGGGTAGTCTTTATTATAAGTGGTTCTACAAATCATTTACAGAACAACAAAACTCGTAGTTATCCTTTATAAGCCCATTGCCGTATAACTCTCTATGAAGAAGCCACACACCACGCCATACCACAACCACAACCACACACCACACAATACCACCCACCAACGCACCCATGCACCACATCACAGCTACAAGCCCCCTAGTAAGCCCCGTACAGCGAAGCTCTGCCGTTTATAGCCAACCGTGTTTATAGCCCCTTTTTTTTATCACTGCCCATAGCTAATAATAAAATCTTGATTCTATGCTGATATTAAAAAAAATGACCGTACATACGAATATGTACGGTCATCAAAAAAAGCTAAGAAATAATTATTTCAAAGGCAAATTATTGCCAAATAATCATTACTTCTACGCGACGGTCAAGCATGTAAGAAGGATATGTGTCTGTTTCGCCACGGCCTTTAGAGATGAGTTGATCAGCTCTAACGCCAGCGTTAACAAGATATTCTACTACAGCATTTGCGCGGTTTTGAGACAAAGTAAGGTTATTGTTTTCGTTGCCTGATGGATCTGCATAACCTTCAACGAAGATTTTGAGTTCAGGACGAGTAACCATAACAGCAGCCATGTTGTCAAGAAGCTTAGCGTACTTAGGCATAACGTTGTACTTTCCAACTTGGAAAAGAACGTCTTGAAGGCTAACTACAGTTTCGCTAGGCAATGTTTCAACATACAAAGCAGTTCTAACTACGTCAAGAGCTGCAACGTCAGAGTTGATAACTGTACGGCCATCAATGAAGATAGAACCGTTGTTAAGAGCTGCAACTTCTTTAAGATTTGCTAGGCCTTCTGCTGTATCAGCAAGAGAGATAACATGAAGAATCATGTTAGGATTAGCAGCATAAAGAGCTTGAGCTGCAACTGCAGGAGTTGCGCCTAAGTTTTCCATTCCGTCAGAAATAAGAAAAACAGCTTTGTTTCCAGAAAGACCACTGATCATTCCAGCAACATCGTTGAAGCTTTTTTGCATTGGTGTCAAACGACCAAAGATAGGAGCTTCATTATCGATAGCTTCAATAGCTACTTCAAATGCTTCATGGTTCCATTCTGTAGCAGGAATTACTGCTGCATTAGGAGCGAAAAGAGCAAGAGCTCCTTGGTATCCTAATTCAGGAACGTTAGAATCAATCTTAGTCATGATGTTTTTAGCCATTTCGATTTTTTGAACGCCTGTAGACTTATGGTCCATCATCATGGAACCTGAATTGTCAACAAGATACATAAAACCATCAACAACTTTTTCATGGATGCCCATAGCTTGACGCGCTTGAGCAGGCATTGCTGCAAATGTCAAAGCAGCCATAAGCAAAAGTACTTTCACCATTTTCATGCTGATCTCCTTAAGAATTAAAAGTTAGGAAAGTTTACCGCTACATCGACATATTAATCAAGTTTCAAATCCTTATCAAAAATGAAAATTCAAACCTTCCATAGAATTAATCATTCTTATAACATACATCGCTGTGTTGGAATATATACATTTAGTTTTAGAAAGTAAACATTTTTTTACAAATATTTTAACTTTTTAACTTATTATGTTATTCCTGCCCTTAAATAATGAAATATTGCATATATTATCTAAAAGCATTTCACTCGAATGTATACTGATAACAAATTGAAATACTTCATATATTTTAAAAATATAAAATATATTTCCGTATAAAATGCCGTGTCTAAAAGCAAAAGTCCTTCAATAAAAAAAATATTTTATTTTAACTTTCTTCTGTTTTTCCTAAAAAATAAAAAAATACACTTACATCATATGTAAAGTAAACAATTTCAAGGAGAACAGGGCTTTTAAACACTTTATTTGGTTAGTATCGACTATTCAAACAAGAACTTTACCCTATATAATGATACCCTATTAAGGATAAAATAAATAAGCGATTTCATAAGGCATGTCTAAATAGTTATACAAATATTATTCTAAAAACCACAAAAAGAATACTTTCTGTATGTTAATATTCTATTTTCATACAGCGTACATATTAAAGTATATGTAAATGTACAATTAATTGCAAGATATAAAACATAAATATTCACTAAAAAATACTCGATAAATTAAATTTTTCTACTCATTATATATCAGAACAAATACTCATTATATATAAGTATTTGTAATATATCAAAATTAAACTAATAATATTCTTATGCTAAAAAATAGAAACAATGCATCCATAAGCATATGACTGGCTATCCTAAATAAAAATTTATCTAACATGTATACAAAAGAATAATTAATAGTATGATGCTTTATTTTTCACAAATATTTTTTTCTGCAAATATTTTATATTTTTTTTTCGAATTTTATATTTATAAATACATAAATAAATATAGACAAATACAACTACAATGTTTCACGTGAAACATTATATCGAGACAAAAAAGCAATGTTTCACGTGAAACATTGCTTGCATGTTTTATTAAAATATGTTCAAAAAGAAAAAAAAGGAGCATATTGTGACAAGAATAATTGCAGTTGCAAACCAAAAAGGTGGCGTTGGTAAAACAACCACCTCCGTCAATTTATCTGCATCATTGGCTGTTATGGAAAAGAAAGTCTTGCTTATAGACTGTGACCCACAAGCTAACTCAACAAGTGCTCTTGGCCTTGATAAAGTTAATGGTGAGCACAATCTCTATACAGCAATGGTTAATCCAGAAACAATTAATAGTGCTATTTTAGAAACAAATACTCCATATTTACATTTACTATCTTCTTGTACTGACCTTGCAGCACTTGAACTTGAGCTTGTGGATAAAGAAAACAGGGAGTTTTATTTCAAAAACCTCCTTGATACTATAAGTTCTGATTATGACTATATTATACTTGATTGCCCTCCGTCTTTAGGGCTTATAACGCTTAATGTTCTCTGTTTTGCAAAGGAACTTGTTATACCACTTCAGTGTGAGTTTTTCGCACTTGAGGGTATTGTGAAGCTTTTACAAACATACGAACAAATAAAAAAGAAACTCAATACAGAATTAGAATTGCTCGGTGTTATTCTCACCATGTACGATTCAAGAAATAAATTATCACGTCAGGTAAAGGCAGAAACAGAAAGATGTTTTCCTGAACTTGTTTTCAAAACAATTATTCCTAGAAACGTACGCCTTTCTGAAGCCCCAAGTTTTGGTAAATCTATCATCCATTATGATATAAAATCAAAAGGAGCAGAAGCTTATTTGCAGGTTGCAAAAGAAGTTCAAGCTCGCACAGTAACGCATACAAAAACAGTAAAATAAATTCAGCCTAAATAGAATAAAATTATTAATGATGATTATATAAAGTTTAGATCAAGGATAAAAGATATGAATACAAAGGGCGGACTAGGAAGAGGTCTCGATCATTTATTTAATGCAACGAAAGAACCTAAAATTGAAGAAGTGAAGCAATCAGATATAAAAACATTATTGATTGACCAACTAAAAGCAGGCATACATCAGCCAAGAAAAAATTTTTCAAATGACACTTTAGAAGAATTATCCACATCTATAAAGAATCAAGGGATTATACAACCCTTACTTGTTCGTTTAGTTACAAGTGCTGGGGCAAATAATCAATATGAAATTATAGCAGGTGAGAGACGCTTTAGAGCAGCAAAACTAGCGAACTTAACAGAAATTCCTGTTATTATTCGTGACTATTCCGATGCAGAAGCAATGACAATAGCCCTTATTGAAAATCTGCAAAGGGAAGACCTCAATGTTATTGAAGAAGCAGAAGCTTATTACAGCCTTAAAGAAGTGCATAATTTATCACAAGAAGATTTAGCAGAGAAGTTAGGCAAAAGCCGCTCAGGTGTTGCAAACGCCCTTCGCTTACTTTCTCTTCCTTTATATATACGTGAAAGCATTATAAAGAGTGAAATTAGCGCAAGCCACGGCAGATGCCTTCTTTCTATTAATGATGAACATGAACAAAATATATTGTTTCAAGCGATAATTTCTAAAGAAATTAATGTACGTGAACTTGAAAAAATTATTGAATTGTGGAAATCAAATGGCAGTTTACCTAATTATATTTATGCCGATGATACACAAAAGAAGTTGGAAAAGACGGAAGTTTATAAAAGCCTCGCTATTAAAAATATAGAGAGTCAACTTAAAGATAAGTTCTATAAGAAAGCAAGTATTCGTGGCGATGAGAATAAAGGCAGTATAAAAATAAATTACAAAAACCCAGAAGAATTGAAATATATTCTTGATATACTTTCCATTGAGTAATAAATAGAAATAAAATCAAGACAAAATATAAATACATTTTTTTGTTATTTATAACATTTCAAAATAGATATTCCTCTCAAATTATAATGAAAAGTCCCACCAAAATAAAAGAAATAGAAACAGGTTTATATGAAAGATACTTTACAAAATTTAGAAAAGGCGCACATTCTTGTCATAGGTGATATCATGCTCGATACCTACTATGAAGGGGACGCCCAAAGAATTTCACCAGAAGCACCCGTGCCCGTCGTGAAAATTGAAAAAACACGCTACCTACTCGGCGGTGCTGGCAACGTAGCAAGAAATATTTGCGCCCTTGGCGGTTCAAGTAAAATAATAAGTATTATTGGTAATGACTTTGCTGGCAATAAGATAAACACCCTTCTAAAGGACGCTGGCGTTCACTCTGACCTTATTTCAAGTGAAATGAGGCCAAGCACCATAAAATCAAGAATATTCGCTAGAAATCAACAAATGATACGCTTTGACGAAGAGCTTGACACCGAAATTTCAGAAAATGAGAAGAATGAACTACGCCTTAAAATAAAAAATTCCCTCCAAGAAAAGAATATCATTATTCTCTCAGATTATGGGAAAGGTTTACTCTATAAAAATCTCATCAATGAAATATACGAAATGGCAAAAGACAAAAAAGTGGAAAAACCACTTATTCTCGTTGATCCAAAACCCATAAACAAATCCTATTACAAAGATGCCTTCCTGCTCACGCCAAACACAAAAGAAAGCTCCGAACTTGTGCAAATGAAAATGAACACAAAAGAAGAAATAATAGAAGCAGGCAAGGAACTCAAAAAACAACTCAATCTTGATAATTTACTCGTCACACTAGGTGCGCAAGGAATGGCCCTCTTCTGTGAGAAAAATATCTATCATATAAAAAGCACAGCCAAACAAGTATTCGATGTCACAGGTGCAGGGGACACAGTTATAGCGACCCTTGCCACATGTTTAGCCGTAAACAGCAATATAGAAAAGGCCTGCCACATGGCAACCCTCGCCGCAGGCATAGTTGTAGAAAAAGTCGGCTCCGCCACAGCAAACACAAAAGAACTAAACGATGCCATAATCAACACCACTATCTCAACAGAAAAATGGTAATTTTTTTTGGGGGAGTTTTTTTTAGGGGGAGTTTTTTTAGGGGGAGTTGAACTCCCCCAAACCCCCACATATGTATTATTGTAAACTTTGTTTACAATAATACTAAGTCTGAGTTTTACGGTTCTAATACCCACGTAAAGTGTATTAGTAAAATTTGTTCATATAAATGCTAAATATAAGGGGTTTCAAAAGGGATTCAATCCCTTTTGCGGAGAGTTTGAGAGGCAGCGCCTCTCAAAAAAACAAAGTGCCCTAAAAAAAAGAACTTGTTATTTTTGATAAAAGTCTATAAAATAGTAAAGATTAACTTTGAACTTAAGAGTAAATTTTGAATACAATATTAGAAGAAGATTATTTCACCGATATATTGGTGAATACAAGAAGCCAGGATAATCTTGTAGTGTTGTCTGAAATTATACATTCTATAAATACAAAGACGCCGTATCCTTATAATCCTGTGCTTATTAGGGGTAAGAGTGGTTCTGGCAAAACGTATTTACTGCAAAGAATAAGAAATATTCTGGATAAGAAAGCGCTTTATTTTCATATTAGGGAATTATCTTTTTTCTTAAAAGATAGGGAAAAGGTGAGTGAGCTTTTAGATAAAATTGATACATATGAATGTGTTATATTTGACGATATTCATTTGTTGAGAGATGAAGAAGAGATACAAGAGGAATTGGCGTATATTATAGAAATATGTGTCAATAAGAATAAGGGCATTATAATAAGTTTGAATGTGGATACTCAAAATAAAGAGCTTATTCCACAGCTTATGAGTAGAATAAGTATGGGTCTTGTGCTTAATATACCTGAGCCAGATTTAGACATACGAATGCGATACGCACAGATTTGCATGGAAGAATATTCCATCAAATTAACAAAAGAGCATTGCCTTGTTATTGCACGAAAATGTAATCAATATAGGTCAATACGTAGTAGTGTTATTAATATAAAAGCCTTTGAACAAAGAACGGGAAATATACCTGATATAAATGAATTAGAGCGTATACTTTCACAATCAGGTCATAGTTCAAATTTAGATAATGAGCATATAATACATGTGGTTGCAAGCCGTTATGGATATACTCATAAGGAAATGCGAAGCAAGAAAAGAGATCCTCGTATTGTAGAGGCGAGACAGATTGCCATGTATTTATGTAGGAAGCTTTTAGGGCTTGCTTATGTTGAAATAGGTAAAATATTCGGCGGAAAAGACCATACAACCGTCATATATGCCGTTAGAAAGATTGAGAAAATTATAGTTAGGAACAAAGATATGCACATCATAGTAACAGAACTAACAAATAGCTGTAAAAACGACCAGTTTTTGAAAATAGCAAATTAAATTGTTCGTAATGCCACTTTGTGTGCAGAAAAATGTTCCAAATTAATATAATAAAATAAAGTTCTTATATGAGTTAGGAACAAAGTAACAACACTATTAACTACTAAAGGATTTAAATATGAATTTAACAGTTAAGAAAGAAGAAATATTGGAAGGCTTCCTTAAAGCTTCTAGCATTATCCCAACCAAAACAGGTGCAGCGTATTTAAGATCAGTTTGGATTCAGGCGCATGCTGATAACAGCATCACCATAATGGCGACTGATGTGAATATTGAATTCACAGGAAACTATCCAGCTCAAGTTCAAGAAGCAGGGCAGGCAGGCGTTAACGGTAAGGCATTAATCGAACTTATCAAAAAGCTTCCTGGCGGTGAAATCAAACTCATACTTGACAAAGACAGTGGAAACCTTCTTGTTGAGCAAGGGCGTCGTTCTTATAAACTTCCTGTTTCTGATCCTGTATGGTTTCAAGCTTTGCCACCTTTTCCAGAAGAGGGCGCAGTACTTTGGGCAGGAGATTATTTTCAAGAGCTTCTTGAAAGAATTTCTTTTTGTATTCATGATGATGACAGTCAAGAAGCACTTGCTTGTCTTTATCTCAAAAGCGCAGGCAACGGAAAAATCGACGCATGTGGACTTAACGGCCATCAATTCGCTATGATTCGTTTTGTGAATGACGCTATTGCGGACAAGCTCCCAGAAACTGGCTTACTCTTACAAAAAAAATACGTGACTGAAATAAAGAAATGGCTCGCTAGTGATGAAATTATGTTTAACCTCAGTGAGCGTCGTTTTCATATTCGCAATGCAAAGGGCACAGAGAACCTCAGTGTCCCTCGCTCAGGGTTCATTTATCCGGACTACATGAGCTTCCTAGCGCGTTTAAATGCTCCAGACGCTACAAAGCTCCGCTTGAAGAGAAAAGAGTGCTTAGAATCGCTTGACCGCTTAAATATTTTTAATAGCGACAATGATAAATGTACTTATTTCAAGTTAAGTGATAATGTGGCCACCTTGTCAGCGCAAGCACAAGAAACAGGCTCCGCTGTGGAAGAATTTGACGTAGAATACGAAGGCTCACTCGATAAAATTGCCTTCCCAACTAAAAATCTTATGGATATTCTCGGACACTATCAATCTGAATCACTTGAATGGACACTCACTGGCAACGAAGGCCCTTGCAGTATATCAGGTGCAGAAGACCCTGATTATATGGTACTTATTATGCCTATGAAGATTGCCGAAAATAATTATTACGAAGAATAAGTTTGAGTTGAGAGTTATACTTTTGAGGGGGAAAACCACATTTTTTTGAAAAAAATGAGTTTTTCCCCCTCAAACTC